>NZ_JAAOQS010000077.1:0-45859 GCF_011603105.1 Rhodococcus sp. A14
AAGTGATCGATGGTGCGGACGAGGACGGCCTCGTCGAGCGGGCCGGTGCCGGCCGCGTCCCGGAGCAGAGCAGTCAACTGCCGGTCGAAACGGGCGTGCTGGACGAAGTCCACCAACTCACTCTTCAGATCTCCGCTGCGGGCGATCAACTCGGCAAGCGTCGTCTCTGGCGGGGCCTCAGCACCCGGCTGCGCCTCGTGCAGGTCAGCCATGAACGCCGGTCCTGGTTCGTATCATCATCCGCATCACGGCCGTGATGGTACCGGCATCACCTGATCCGGTGACTGCGACGCCGCAGGGCCGAACCACCTTGAAAAGGCACCACTGAAACACCCTCGGGGGTGAAGCGACAGGGGAGCGTAGGGGCAGCTTCACCGACCCGCGCGGGCAAGTATGTGCGCGGGCAGTACGTGCCGGGAGTAGGTCGGTGCGACTCGCTGACAACTCCGCACAGATGTAGAAGCGCAGCATCCGCGGGTGCGGGCGTCGACGCCGCGGTCGCGGGTCCAGGCGCGGACTTTGGGGATGGAATAGGCGCGACGTTAGTCCGCGGGACCGCTGCACCGTCGCGGCGATCTGAGATGCCACGTTCTCCGATCTGCGAGGGCGCGCCGGCCAGGTTGTCGAGATCGGCTATTACGCCGGAGGACGATCACCTGTTCGAGGGTCGCCGGCGCAAGGTAACTGGCCGTACCGACACGTTGCAGAGCAAAAACGCGCTGACGACGCAGTTTCGGGGGATAACTGCGTATAACTGAAATTATCGCGGCCTAGTGCTCACGAACCATGAGTGACACGGAGCGATGCCCCGGAGGGGGCCCGGAGTCCGTTGTTGTAGGTTCTCGCGGTCGGTGTAGATTCTCGAGTTCCGTGTCAGCAATTCAGGGGCGCTTCGCTGGCCCCTCCGTCGAGACGGAAAATCCGACCCCTGTCCTCACCCGCGGTGGTCACCTAATTTTCGTGGGAGGAGCCCAGACCTAATCTCCGCATTCGCCCAGCTCAGGGCATCCGCGAGATCTCTCCCGGTCGGGCATGCTCTCGCGGATGCTGAGGAGATGGTGAGATTCCCCGCACTAACATCGTGTTGAGAAACCGCAGGCCAACTCTGTCGCCAAATGACAAGTCGGGCGAGAACCTACAGGGTCGATGCCCGATTTGTCCGCTATGAATGCACGGACTGTCAATTCGGGTGTTCTTGAGCTTGTTCGACCACCCAGGCCGCAATTTGTGCTCGAGACGTGAATCCCAGTTTCGCCAGGACGTGTTCCACATGGCCTTGGGCAGTGCGCGGTGAGATTACGAGTTGTGCGGCGATCTCCCTGTTTGTCAGGCCTCGTGCGACGAGATCGGCGACCTGCTGCTCACGCTTAGTCAGCACTGGCGGAGCGACGACGCGTGCCGGTGCAGCCGATGATTCCTCCAGGGCAAACGAGATGGCGGATTCGAAGCTCATCGCGTCACCTTCCCGGGTAGCTGCGGAGAAGGCCCGAGAACCCAGTCCCTGACGCGTAACGTGCTCGCATTCGTCGTGAGAGCCGGTCAAGTTCGGGATCTGGACGACGGAGGTCCCCACTTGTCGCCGCAACGCCGCGGCAGCTGCCATGAGAACGGCAGCACGGTGGAAATGGTTCTCGCTGGCCGCGATCCAGGCGAGTACTTCAAGGCACCAGGTGGCCCCGGTGGGGTCATCAGACCGTCGTGCTAGCTTGAGCCCCTCCCGTAGCAGCATCACTGCACGGTCGCGGTCGCCCTCCCGCCACACGACGAGTCCGAGGGTCCACGAGGAACGGCCCCGCGACGCAGATTCACCGTGCGTTTGTGCAATTCGAATCGCCTCTTCAAGACAGTCGATGGCCTGTTTCGGTTGCCCGAGTATTTGGTGTGCCAGCCCGAGCCCATGCAACGTCATGATCTGCAGCATGAGGTCATCGTCGCGGCGAAATTCGCGCATTGCCTCGGACAGAAAGGTGACTGCGTCTTCTGGATTGCCGCGGTGAAGCGCCAGGTACCCGTCGGCGCGTTGTATGAGGGCACGATCTCGTGTTGTTCCCAGGCTGTCGGCGATCGCCCGGCCTTCGTCGAGCAGTGCAATTGCCCGCTGCAGGTCTTTCTGTCTCGTCGCGAGGATACCGGCTGCGTAGAGCCCCTTGATACGCAGCGCAGCAGTAGGTTGGTCGCCGTCGCAGGTCAGTGCGCGCTCGAGCCAATGTCGGCCTTCTGTAAGTAGACCTCGGGAGAACCAGAACGGGAAGAGCGCGGTGGCCATCTCCAACCCCGCCTGGGCGCCGTCCGGGGTCGACAGGCTGAACTCGAGCGCCTCTCGCAGATTCGGGTGCTCCCGGTCGAGACGTGCGAGCCAATCGAGTTGGCGCGGACTGATCCATTCGTTCTCCGCATCGAGCGCCATCTGTCGACACCAGTCCCGGTGCCGGCGTCGCAAGACCTGAAGTTGTCCGGCCTGCTGCAGCTTTGTTCGCCCGTAGTCGCGCAGTGTCTCGAGCATGCGGAAGCGGACCCTCGTGCCCGACTCTTCACGGATCAGAATCGACTTGTCCACGAGCGAGGTAACCTCGTCGAGCAGTTCACCCTCTCCACCGCGCGCAGTCACGAGCGATGCGGCGTCGAGCTCGAAGGTGCCCGCGAAGACCGACAGGCTGGCCCACAATTGTTGTTCGCCCGGGGTACACAGATCGTGGCTCCAGTCGATGCTCCACCGCAGAGTTTGCTGGCGGGTGGGTGCTCCTCGACTGCCGCGGGTGAGTAGTGCATACCGGTCGGTAAGGCCTTGCAGAATTTGGTCGAGGGTCATCGCCCGCAGCCGTGCGGCCGCCAACTCGATCGCAAGGGGCAATCCATCCAGGCGATAGCAGATTCGAGCGGCGGTGACGTGGTTGTCCTCGGTGAGTTCGAAGCCGGGGACGGCGCCAGCTGCCCGTTCGGCGAACAGGGTGAGTGCCTCATAGTGTGGTTGACCCCGCAGTGGCGGGTTGTGATTCGGATCCGGGACCGTCAATGGGGGCACTCTCAGCATGGCCTCTCCTCCGATGCCGAGAGGTTCACGGCTGGTGGCGAGGATCCGCAGACCCGGACACGACCGCAGCAACGCAACGCTCATCTCCGCTGCCGCATCGATCACTTGTTCGCAGTTGTCGAGTACCAGCAGCAACTCCCGCGTGGAGAGATACTCCACAAGGAACTGCAGTGGATCGGTTGCTTCGTGGTGCACGCCGAGTGCGGTGGCAACCACATGCGTGAGCCATTGTCCGTTCTGCAGGTCGCCGAGTTCCACCAGCCATACCCCGTCGGGGAAGGTGCGCCGCACCTTGTCCGCCACGTGGAGAGCGAGGCGGGTCTTACCCACCCCGCCGGTGCCGGTGAGGGTCACCAGCCGCGACACTGTTAGAAGTCTCTTTCCCTCGGTCAACTCGGCTCTGCGGCCGACGAAACTGGTCAGGTCCAGCGGAAGGTTGTCCTTCCGGCCTGAAACCGGGTGCTTGGCCGCCGACGGTGGGCGGTCAGTTCGGGGACCGGTGGTAATGGATACCGGCCGACGCTGGTCGTTACTGCCCTGTTGAGTGCCGGGTTCGGCACGCACTGTCATTGCGTCGATCTCGAACCCATGGTGTGCCTGGATTTGCTGCAGTCTTTCGCCGAACGACGCCGCGGACGGCCGGTCCGCTACAGTGCGGGACATTGCCTGTTCGATAGCGGCGCTCACCTCGTCGGCGAACCCGAGCGTACGCAGGTCCGGCACCGGCTGGGTGGTGATCCGCAGGAACTGGGCTATCACCTGCTCGCCGCTGTGCCGCTCGAATGCTGCGTGCCCGGTGAGGGTCGTGAACAGGGTGGCGCCAAGTCCGTAGACATCCGAGGCGGCGGTCGGGGAATCCCCACTGAGAACTTCCGGCGCAGTGAAGGCGGGGGAGCCGGTGACGGTGCCAGTGCTCGTCTTGAAGGCATCGGCGATGTGCGCGATGCCGAAATCGGCCAGGATTGGTTCGCCGTAGTCGGAGAGCAGGATGTTGGCCGGCTTGACGTCTCGGTGCACGATGCCGGCTCGGTGTGCGGTCTCGAGCCCGCCGGCCGTCTTCACCCCCAGTCGCAGCACTTCCTCCACTGTGAGCGGACCGTGCCGACGGATCCGGGTGTCGAGCGAGTCCTGCGGGTGGTAGGGCATCACCAGGTACGGTCGCCCGCTGTCGGTGGCGCCGACCTCGAGAACGCTCATGATGTTCGGGTGTCCTGTCAGCCGGCCCATCGCCCGCTGCTCTCGGAGGAACCGCGCCCGATTGTCGTTGTCCATATCGGTGGTGAGAACCTTCACTGCCACGGTCCGGTCCAGGGCGGGCTGGGTGCACCGGTAGACGACTCCGAATCCACCGCGTCCGACCTCGTGGACGTCGTCGAATCCAGCGGCGATCAGCTCGTCCACAATGAATGGAAGCACGTCGCGATATGTTCGGGAAGGGTCGTCGTCACTCATGAGCTACCTTGCTCTCTACCCCAGAACCGGAGAGCTAGACGGCCCACCGTCCTGAGGAGATGTGCTCTTGAGGATATCGCTGCTTCGTAAACCGGTGCCCCATCGGCTTGCTGTGCGGGGGACCTCGTGCCGTGTTGATCTCAAGGGCGAGAGATACTCCGCGCTTCTCCGGTTCGAGCCGCACAATGGTGGGCTCCTGGCGCACTCCGCGCTGGTCGTCACCGCAGGACGCCCGACAGGCAATCTGGCTGCTCGCTACCCGAGCGCCGTCGATGGCGGCGTGAATCTGATCATGGCCGCCCTCGTGAGTTGGTCGGGCGTGCGCAGCTGCCGATTTCCTCGTTCACTTTGGCGCGGCGGGGGTAGTCCGCCCTGCCAATGTTCAGCGGTTGAACACCACCCGAAAGGGTGGCGTCAGTGAGGCCGAAAATTGTTGAGCGCATCACCACGGCAGGCCCCGGATAGTGCCTTCTTTGCGTGATGTCAGCAGATGTTCGAGGAGTTGGATTACTTGCACGCAAACACTTTCGTGATCATCCTGGCGCGCCGATTTGAGGGCACTGGCGTCCAGATGACGGGCGGACAGCGGCGGTCAAGGGAGGGCGGCTGCCGGAGCGAAGGTGGGCCGAGGTTGTGAATGCGGTCATGGCAGCGCTCGGTCGCGTCCGGGATACCTGCGCGGGCGATGAGTGCGTCAGCTTCTGGCGGTGCCTGAAAGACAGTCCGAGCGGAAGGTGCGCTCGGCATGGACTCGCCCGCGGAGGGCACGCGAAGCGTCAATCGTCATGTCACACAGCGTGTTGCGCTTAGGGTGTACGGCATCTGAAGCAGGTGCGGATACCTCGAGGCAGGCAGGCCAGCTCGAGGTATCCGTCCGTGGCCATCGTCGCTATGGCCAGAATCTGCTTTCGGGTGCGCGTCCTACGCGCAGCTCACCTGACTCTTTCGGAGGATCGCGACTTCCTGTTCCGGTCCTCGATGAGGAATCTCTTCCTCGCGAGACTTGAACGATTCTTGCTGTAGTTCGCGCCGATAAGGTCCGCCCTGCGGTTTGGAGCCCACGGCTACGGAGTCGTCGCTGTGGTGGCGATGTCGGTGTCGATGGCGTCGTTGAGCACGTCCTCGCTGAGGTCGCTGCCCATGACGTCGTTCTGGAACTCCAGCGCTGCCTTCGCTGCGTTCTCGTCGATCACCGGGGTTGATGGCCACGAAGGGATGTTCGACTCGAACGCCGGTGCGTAGATTGTTGGGTCGATGTCACCCATCAGGGGTTGGGCGATCTTCGCGGCCGCGTCGGGGTTCTCATGGATGTCCCTCTGCGCGCGGGCGAGGGCGGTCGTGAAGCATTCGAGCACGTCGGCTTTCTGCGCGATGGTCCGTTCCGAGGCCATTGCGGTGATGTAGAGGTTGTTCGCGAGCGGCTTGTAGTCGCCGTTGGCGAGGTTGTACAGGTAGGCGCCCTCACCCTGCTGGATCGCGATGTCCGATTGCGGCGAGGAGATGGCGATCGCGTCGAAACGGTCGCTGGTGAAACCGGAAACACTGCTGGCGCTGCTTCCCGTGGCAATGACTTCCATGTCATTGTCGGGATTCAGGCCTCCCGCCGCGGCGAGGTAGCGCACTACTTGGTCGCTACCGCTGCCTGAGCCGGTGACTCCGACGCGCAGACCTTTTAGGGCGCCGAGCCGCTCCGCGTCGGAACTGTCCTGAGTGATACCGAGTTTGTCCAGGATGTCCTTCTTGATGACCACATTGGTGCCGAGTTTTGTGACCTGCGCGAAAGACTGCACCGGAGCCCCTTCATGACTGGCTACGAAAACTTCGCCGGCTGTCACGAGGGCCACGTCGACGCTGCCACTGACTGCAGCGGCGACGATCCCCGAACCGGTGTGTACCTCGACGGACTCGGGGACGAGCCCCTCCTGCTCGAAGTAACCGGCCCCCTCTGCTACATAGAACGGCAGGTAAACGAAACTCGGTGAGGCCTTGGCGATCTTCACCGCCGCACCCTGACAGGTGCCGGCGGCGGCTGCACCGGGATTGGCTGCCTGCCCACCACCGCCGCCGCCAGCGCAGCCGGCAAGCAACATCACTGATGCGGCGCCGGCGACGGTGACCTTACGCACGCGGCTTCTGTTCATGACTTTCCTTCGATACGGGGCGCAGTACGCCATCGGTGGAGATCGCAAGTCCTGAAGCGGAGCAGGGCATGCGAATCAATGGGTCAGACTGGGCGAGGCTCGCTGGGGAGCCACCGTCACAGCCCAGGTGTGTCGGGCGATAGCCGCTGTTGGAAACGGGCCCCATGCAGCTCAGCTCGTCCGGCGGCCGGTGATCCTTTCCGACCAGTCGACCATGAAGTTGAGCAGCGTCCCGATCAGCATGAGGATGAACAATGCAGCGAAGGTGCCGGCCGTGTTGAAGGTGCCCGCCGCGCGGGCGAGGAGGAAGCCCAAACCCTTGTTCGAGGCCACGATCTCGCCGACCACGGCTCCAATCAACGCATAGGGCACGGCCAACCGTAGGCCGGTGTAGATCCAGGCCGCTGCGCTGGGGAGTACGACCTTCAAGAGCAAATCGCTTCGCTTGCCGCCCATCACTCGAACGACGTCTACGAGGTCTTTGTCGACATCCCGCACGCCGGCGTAGGTGTTGTAGAAGACCAGGAAGAAGCAGACGACTGCGGTCAGCACGACCTTGGAAGTGAGGTCGACACCGAACCAGAGGATGAACAGTGGAGCCAGGGCGACCTTCGGCAGCGAATAGATTGCTGTCACGATCGGGTCGAGCAATTGAGCAAGCCACTCGACGCGGCCCAGTACGAACCCGAGCGCGATTCCGCCGATGGATCCGAAGATCAGGCCGAGGGCCATTGCAGTCATGGTCGCCTGCAGGTGCACCAGAATCTCACCCGACGAGATCCAGCCCCAGAGCACCTCCCAGATGGCGGATGGTTTCGAAATCCAGAACTCGTCGACCCACCGACCCGAGACGAACTGCCAGATCACCAGGATCGCGACCACGATCCCGAGTCGCCCTAGCTGGACGGCGCCCAAGTGCAGCCAGCGACGGCTGCCGGAGCGGGGCTCGTCGAGCCACACGGTTTCCTCGCGCTGCGCCTTGTCGATTGCCATCGGCGACTCGGTCAGGCTGGTCGCCCCCGCGTCGACGGCATCCATGACATTTTTCATACCTCGTCACCTTCGTTCAGATCCTCGGACAGCACGGACCACAGATATTCGTTGAGCTCGCCGAATCGTGGGTCGAAGCGGAGCTTGGACAGATCGCGCGGACGCGGAAGATCGATCGGTACCTCAACCTTGACGCGCGAGGGTCTCGCGGACAGGACGACGACCCGATCGCCCAGGGCAACCGCTTCGGAGATGTCGTGGGTGATGAAGACGACCGTGTTCTTCGACGCGGCCCAGATGCGGAGCAGTTCTTGCTGCATGACCCCCCGCAGCTGTGCGTCTAGCGCACCGAACGGCTCGTCGGCAAAAATGACCTCGGGCTTGTAGGCCAGGGTCCGCGCGAGGGTCACGCGCTTGCGCATGCCGCCGGACAGCTCACCCGGGTAGGCCTTCTCGAATCCGGTGAGGCCGACGAGCTCGATCATTTCGCCAACCCGCTTGCCTGTGGCCTTCTTGTCCATCCCGCGGATCTGGAGTGGCAGAGCGATGTTGGCCGTCACCGTGCGCCACGGCATCAGGTTGTCCTTCTGCGTGATGTAGCCGACTTTGGTGTTCGGCTCCGCTACCGGGGCGCCGTCGTACAGCACCTTGCCGGCGGACGGGTGCATGAGGCCGGCGGACATGTTGAGCAGCGTCGATTTTCCGCAACCACTCGGGCCGACGACGCAGACGAACTCGCCCTCGTAGATGGTGAGATCGAGCCCCTCCATCACGGTGACAGGCTCACTCTTGCGGTGAAATCGCTTGCCTAAACGCTGGAACTCGATCTTGGGTCTGCTCGTGTGCGTCGCCACATGGGGCGTGACAGCGGTGCTTGTGTTCGGCATCTCTCGATCCCTACTCGTAGTGCTCGTTGAACGCGCCGTCCGGCGTAGCCAACGTTGGACATCTGGAGTGGGCGAACGTGGCGCCCATCACTCTGCTTTAGCCTTACATTACGGTGAATGTAAGTCAATAGCCGGATAGGTCAATTTCAGCATTGTGGGTCATCGTCCGCCGAGTCGGGGTGTAGGTCCGTCAATGGTGCCGAGTAAGACCACTATTCGCCGGGCTCGGGCCGCCCGGGACGCGGTCGCCGCCGGGACCGCACGGCCGAGGGCCGCACGGCTGGACCGCACGGGTCGAGAACCCGCACAGGGGCCGGTCCGAAGACCAGCCCCTGTGCGATTAAGGAATGTTTGCTTTGTGTCAGACCGGCACGTTCTCGTAGTCATCACTGTGCTGGCGGAAGTGGGCACGCAGGTAGCCGAGGTGTTCGGTGATGGCGTGCTCGGCGGCCTCGGGATCCTGGTCGGCGATCGCCTTCGCGATGCGCTGGTGCTGTGCGAATGTGTCCCGGCCGAGTTCGGGGGATAGGTCCAGGTGGCCCACCGGCTCCGACTCGCGGTGCAGTGCGTAAACCAACGAAGCGAGAATCCGGTTGCCAGACATGCGCGCGATTGCAACGTGAAACTGTGCGTCCAGCTCTGCGATCATCGGGTCGTCGACCGTTCGACGCTTCTGCTCGGCCAAGATCGCGCGCAGCTCTTTGAGATCGGCATCGGTCCGGTGCTCCGCCGCGAGGATGGCTGCCGGCACCTCGAGGTGCTGGCGGACCATCGCCACCTCGTTGACGCTCACACTGCCCAAGCGTAGGAGGTTGTGCATCGACTCCTGCACGACCTGACCGAACGCGGTGTGATCGATGGCCTGGACGAAACTTCCTCCACCCGCCCCGGGGACCTTGCGGATCAAACCCTGCGTCTCGAGCGCCGACAGTGCTTCGCGGATGGTGGGACGACTGACGCTGAACTGGCGGGCCAGCTCTGTCTCCGGAGGTAGCCGGTCTCCCGTTTTGAGTTGGCCGTCGAGGACGGCCTTCCGCAGCGCGTCCTCGACTTGTTGGCGAGGGCGCAGTACCTTTTGCCCCAGAACCAGCGGCTGGGATTGGTGGCCGTCGACACCGATACTACTGTTTGACATATGCCCTCCACGAGTCCTTTCCGGACCGGTACTGTATTAGTCTGACAGTTTACCTTCCTTAGCCTTCAGATGGGGTAATCGGCGCGAAGCGCGACGTGTTCGGACAATCGACGGTCGGTCCCGCGGGGTTCGCAGAATGAGCCCGGCCGAGACGAGGAGAAGCACCGCCGGGCACCAGAAGGCTGCGGCCAGGCCGAGGCCGCCGGCGAGGGCGCCGACGGAGATCGGCACAACGATTTGGCCGAGACGGTTGCCGCTGAGCCGTATGCTCACGGCCGTGCCCCGGAGGTGGACAGGCGTTTGTGCCGCCACCCACGCCATCGTTGCGGGCTGTCCGATGCCCAGTCCGAGTCCCGCCAACACCATCACCGCGAAAAGTGCCGGTTCGGGTGTGTCGAGCAGGCTGAGGAACGGTAGGCCGGCAAGGCTGATCGCTGCCAGTGTCATGGTGCCGACCAGGACGCGGCGGCGTGAGAAGCGGGTGATGAGCCGGAGCATCCAGATTCGCACCACGATGGCAGCGACTCCCTCGGTCGCGAGCAGCAGACCGACGGTGCGGGCCGAGATCCCGTGCTGCTGTCCGTAGACCGGCAGGTAAGCCCCTAGCAGGTCGATCGACGTCAGCACGGTGAGGCTGGCCAGAATCGCCGCGGGCACGGCAGGCAAACGCAACACGGCCGCGAAGCTTCCTCGTCCGCGTGGGGCGTCCGGAACGGAGCGCCGCGCCAGTGCTCCGGGCCACCGCCTGAGGCTGATTGCCGACAACGTCGCGATGACGGCCATGCCGGCAGCGATGGTGACCACGAGATGACTGTTCGGAACGTGGGTGGCCAACTCGTCGTGGCTGCTGGCCACGTCTCCGACCAGGAGTCCGGTCATGGCGGGAGCGACGATCTGGGCTACCGCGTTCACGGTCGTCAGGGTGGCGAACCTGGTCTCGCGCCGTTCGGGCTGGCTTCCTTTGGCGATCAACGTCTGCGATGCGATGACGAGGACGAGGTGGCCGAGTCCGAGAAATGCACTGCACACCCCGAGCAGGAGCAGGCTCGACGGCGCGAGGAGGGAGAGAAGGGTTGCGCACACGAGGATTCCACCGAGAACGAGAAACCCGGTCTCCCCCCGTCGGTCGACGGCTTTGCCGAGCGGAATCGCCGCAACGAGCGCCAACACCGCGAAGGCGGCAGTGATGAAGCCGACCTGCATGGCTCCTGCGCCCGCCGCCAGGCTCTCGTAGGTGATCAGCGGCCGGATTGCCGAGCTGATGAACTGGGCGACGAACGTCACCACCATCAGGCGGAGGAACCAAGGACTGCTCAAACGAGAGGTCCGCCGGCGTGGTGGGCGGGTGCCGACCACAGTCTGCGGCTCGGTCATGCGGTGGTGCGCCCGAGGTGCTGAACGAAAAGACTGATGATCCACGCCGCTGACAGGGGTTGTTCGAGGATCAGGTGGTGACTTGCGCCGGGAACCTGGATGAGGGAACCGGCCGGACCGAGGGACTCGCGGATCCGCTGTGCCATCGACTCGTCGACGAAGCCGTTCTCTGCCTGCACCCACCAGGTGGGAATCTGCGCGGTAAGCACGAAGTCGTCGGGGACCTGGGGGCGCAGATAAATGCGGGGATCGAACTTCAGCGCCCACCGGTCACCTGCGCGCCGAAACGCGGCCCGGGAGATGTGGGTCATCACCTCGGCAGGAGCGTCGGTTACCGGTGGAAACGTCTTGTAGCCGTTGAACGCCTCGGTGTGCGAGGCGAACGATCTCACGGGTCGGGAGGCGATTTTTTGGCGCCGCTCCGAGTAACCGGGGGCCGAACGTCGAAGGGGGCTGTCGAGCGCCAGGACAGCAGCGAACCGGTCCGGCTCCCGCTGGGCCGCATTCACCGCTACGAGGCCACCCATACTGTGCCCGATGAGCAATGGTGTAGGACCACAGAAGATTTCCGCGACCTCGACGACTTCACTGGACCAGGCATCGAGTGTGTACTGCTCCCGGTGCTCGCTGTCGCCGTGCCCTGACAGGTCGAGTGCGACCACCCGCCCCGCTCCGCGCAGGAACGGGGCAAGGTGGTCCCACCACTGGCGCTGGGCCGCGCCACCATGGACGAGCACGACGTCCGGTCCACTCTGATCGTCTCGACCTTCCCAGCAGCTCACGACGATCTCGGCGCCGCCGGCACGAACGCGCTCTGTGCGAGCGGGCGTGGCATAGGCCGAGTCCCACGAATGCTCGGCGTCGAGGTCAGGCCCAGCGGTCATCGGCGAATCGGTCACTCGGGCCGGCACTTGACCAGCAGCGGCATGACACCCTCCTGCACGACCTCGTCGCGCTGGTTGACCAACTGGTACCGCCGCCGGAGCACGCCCCGCTTGCCGTCGCTGGTGATCTTCTTGTCCTCGATGAGGACCTCGACGTGAATCGTGTCGCCGTCGAAGACCGGTCCCTTGAACCGCCATTCTTCGATACCGAGCAGGGCGATGGTGCCGGCCTCGAAGACACCGAGACGCGTGACGAGTCCGGTCAGCACGCTCATACCCAATACGCCGTGCGCGATGCGTTCGCCGAACTGGCTCTTCGCGGCGAACTCCGCGTCCGTGTGAATCGGGTTGTAGTCACCGGAGAGGCCGGCGAAGGTCGCGACCTCCGCCAGACCGACGGTGCGGCTGGGGGTGGTGAAGGTGTCGCCGACCTCGAAATCCTCGAAGTAGTACGCCGGCTTTGTCGCGTTGCCCATCAGCTTTCCTCCTCGAGCTTCGGTCCGAATGTCTTGCTCTTGATCATGCGGGCGGACGTGTAGGTCGCCACCGTTTCGCCCTTGGAGTTCACGACGACGTTCTCCGTCTTCACGACCCCACGGTCGCCGCGCGACGTCAGCCGCTTGGAGACCACATTGATCTGGGTCTGGATGGTGTCGCCGGCGTACACCGGCGCCTTCCAGGTCGGATTGAGCTCGAGGAGCGCGAGTCCGGTGCCGCGGGTGACGCCCGCCGAGAGGATCAGTCCCTCGGCGAACGACAGGGTGAGCATGCCGGGGGCGATCCGGCCCGAGTAGTGCTCGGGCCGGTTGACGTACTCGAGGTCGATGAAGGTCGGTGTGAGAAACCCGCACAGATTCACGAAGGCCGAGATGTCGTAGTCGGTGACGGTGCGCCGCGGTGTCTCGATCCGCTGGCCTTCGTAGTAGTCCTCGAAATAGAGCCCTTCCATGTCGGCTCCTCAGTAGGACTTCGGCATCCCCAGCACCTTGTGGCTGAGGTAGTTGAGGACCATGTTCGGTGAGACGGGGGCGACCTGGAAGACGCGGTTGTCGCGGAACTTCCGTTCGATGTCGTATTCCCTGGCAAGACCGTAGCCACCGTAGGTCTGCATGCACGTCTGCGCCAGGTCCCACGAGGCCTCCGCAGCAAGGTATTTGGCGATGTTGGCGAGTTCGGGGGCATTGTCGGCGCCGGCGTCGTAGGCGGCGGCAGCCTTCCAGCGCATCGCATCGGCGGCCTCCAAATGGGCGTAGCCGTTGGCGATCGGGTGCTGGATGGCCTGGTTCGCACCGATCGGCTTGCCGAACAGCACACGCTCATTGGCGTACTTCACGGCCCGCTCGATGAACCACTTGCCGTCGCCGACGCACTCGGCGGCAATGACGATACGCTCCGCGTTGAGCCCGTCGAAGAGGTACTTGAAACCGATACCCTCCTCGCCGATCAGCGAATCTGCGGGCACCCGGAGATTGTCGATGAACAATTCGTAGGTGTGGTGGTTGAACATCAGCGGAATCTTGCGCATCGCCAGCCGCGCGGGGTCGACGTCGCGAATGTCGATCAGGAAGCAGGAGATGCCGAGACCGGGCTTCTTCGGGTCGGGCGACGGGCTCGTGCGGGCCATGATCACCATGAGGTCGGTGTAGGCGGCGCGCGAAATGAACACCTTCTGGCCGTTGAGCACCCATTCGTCGCCGTCCAGACGGGCTGTCGTGGCCAGCTTGGAGGTATCGGTGCCGGCGTTCGGCTCGGTCAGGGCGAAGGTGGTCAGCCGGACGTCACCGCTGGTGATCTGCGGGAGCCACTTCTTCTTGAGTTCCTCCGAGCCGTGGTTCACCACGATCCCCATCGCGAACATCGCCGCGTGGATGGCGGCACCGGCACCGCCGGAGCGGTTGATCTCCTCGGTGATGACCGACGCCTCGGTCACACCCAGACCCCAGCCGCCGTACTCTTCCGGGATCATCACCGAGTGCAGGCCGGCCGTCTCCGCCGCCTTCGCGAACTCCTCGGGGAAGGCCTCCTTTTCGTCGACCTCCCGGTAGTAGTCGTTGTTGAAGCGGGAGGTGACCGCCTTGGCGGCCTGGAGCACGTCGTCCAGGGTCGCCGTCGTCGCTTCAGTGGCGTTCTCAACAGTCATGATGATTTTCGAACCTTTCTTGTCTAGCCCGTGGGCTGGCTCATGCGGTCGCGTTGATGTGGGGCGTCGGACCGAATGCCCCGCCCTCGGCCAGCGACTCGATCTGGGACTCGTGTACACCGATTTCGTTGAGGATGGCGTCGCGGTGCTCACCCAGACGCGGCACGCGTGCCGGCGTCGGCACCGAGAACCCCGTCGGGTCATCCGGCTGCCGCAGCGAGCCGCCGATGGCGTCGTCCACCTCCACGAAGGTTCCTCGATCGGCGAAGTGTTGGTTGTCGAGCACTTCGCTCATCGTCAGGACCGGCGCGACGGGGACGTCCACCTCGGTCAGGGCGTCGACGACCTGTTCCCGGGTCAGCTGGGTACTCCACCCTTCGAGCAACTCCTCGACTTCACGCTGCCGGAGGGCGCGTTCGACGTAGGTCGCGTAACGCGGGTCGTCGGCGAGTTCGGGCTGCCCCATCGCCCCGCACAATCGCGCCCAGAAGTCGTCCCGGTTGACTCCGATGTTGTAGTAACCGTCCGCGGCTGCGAACGTCCCGTAGGGGACACCGTGGAAGTCGTTCGCTCCGGCGACCTTCGACAGGTGTGCATCGCTGGACTGCACGCGAGCGAGCGCCACGGTCGCCAGTGGCAGCGTGCACTCGGTCAGCGACAGGTCGATCATGCGCCCGCGGCCGGTTTGTTCGCGCTCACGCAGTCCGAGCAGCACCGAGGAGTGAGCGGTCATGCCGGTGACGATGTCGCCGAGCGCGAACCCGCACCAGGTCGGTCGCCCTTCACGATCGCGGGTGAGCCCGGTGGTGCCGGACAGTGCTTCGGCGACCATCGCCAGGCCGGCGCGGTTGGCGTCGAGGCCGGCGTCGAACAGGCCGAACCCACTCATGCTCACCACGATCAGCTGGGGGTAGCGCTCCTGCAGATCCGCCGGGTGGATTCCGAGGCGCCCCAAGGCTCCGCCACGCATGTTCGTGATGAACACGTCCGCATCGGCCAGCAGCCGGTCGAGGAGCGCGGAACCGGATTCGGACTTGAGGTCGAGGGTGATGCTGCGTTTGCGCCGGTTGAGTGAGGCGAAGTACCCCGACATGGTGCCTTGATCGGTGGTGCGGATCGGCTCGCGACTACGGGTGAGTTCGCCCTGGGGCGGCTCGACCTTGATCACGTCCGCACCCTCATCGGCCAGCAGCATCCCGCAGTAGGGTCCGGCGATGAGGTGGCAGAGTTCAACAACCTTGACGCCGTCGAGTACACCTTCACGCACAGGGGTGTGATCGTTCATCGGGTGGCCGGTCCTTTCGACGGTCGTGCGAGGAGTTCGAGAAGCCCAGAGACTGGAGCATCCTGTGCCAGTGCCTGGACGGTGTCCCACAGCTCGTCGACGGCCACCGCCGCTCCGCCGTGCTGGAAGCAGTCGGCCGCTTTGGCTTTCAACTGGTCGACGGTCAGACGGTGATCAGGACTTCCCGAGATGGTCTTACCGACGAAGGTCTGCTCGGTGCCGTCCTTGAGCCGGACCTGCGCTGTCACCGGCGCCATGGCCAGGAAGTCGACGTCCTCGGTGGGCCGGACGGTGATTCGTTCGGCGGCGAACCCACCGACGACCGGGTCGCGCAGTGCGTCGTCGGCGAAGTCGCCGATGAGCACCGCGCCGCGGTGTAGTGCGACACTGGCCGTGTAGCCGATGCAGAACTGTGCGTCCACGATGTTGGCCGTAGCGGGATCGAAGGTCCGTCCCACCATGTTGAACGCCTGGCCGCTCGTCTCGAACGTAATGTGCTCGACGGCATCCGGTGTGATCCCGGACTCGCGGACCCGCAGCGTCAGGTCGATGGGAGCATGCGTGAAGCGGCACGCCGGGTAGGGCTTGAGGCTGAGATCGGTCAGATAACCGGCACTCTCGGCGCCCTCGAGCAGGACGTCGCGGTCGAACGTGCCGTCCTGGTAGAGGTTGATGAAACCGGCGCGGCCGTCGAACACGTTGCGCGGACCGTCGACACCGGCACCGGCCAGCGCTGCACCGAAGAGGACGTCCTTGGCGACGACGGCGGGCTGGAAACGCTTGGCGAGGGTGCCGTCGATGATCGACTGCAGACTGCCCGATGTCTGAGCGAGCTGGTGCCCGAGCAGGCTCACTGCCTGACCGACGTCCCACCGGCGGAGACGGGCAATCGCGAGCGCGGCTCCGATACCGCCGCTGACGACACTGTAGTTCCAGCCCCGACTGCCCTTGGGGCCCCCGGCCCGGCCGACCCGCATTGCGCCGTCGAGGCCCACGACCAGCGCGGTCAGGAACTCCTGGCCGCCACAGTCGGGCCGATTTTCCTCCAGGTCCGCGAGCAGTGCCGGCAGGACCACGCTCGCAGCGTGCAGCGGCACCGCGTCGTCGGTGTCGTCGTAGTCGAGTGCGTGTAGTGCACCCCCGTTGGCCACGGCTGCGAAGGGCGCCGGCGCGGTGTCCGCGGTGCCCCAGATGGTGGCGTTACCGGTGCCCCAGGCGGACAGTGCGGTGCGTGCCTGGGGAACACCGGGGGAGTTCAGCCCACCGAGTGCACAGGCCAGTGTGTCGAAGAGGACCTCGAGCGCGGCCTCGATCGTGGCCGCATCCAGGTTGGGGTAGCTCTGGCGCACGGCGTGCTCGGCCAGCTGCTCCGCCAGGTCGGCGGTTGTCTCGGTCATAAGTCCTCCTGCGACTCGTCGATCTCGAAGTCGAACAGCCGAACCGGTTTCGTCTGCCGGACCTTCATCTTCACGCGCAGGTCCGGTCGCAGGGCCTCCCACGGCGCGAGGATCCTGCTCAGGCAGCGCACTCCCTCGTCGAGATCGACCAGACACAGGACATACGGTGCCTCGTCGGCGAAAGTTGCAGGGGCCGCGGAGACTTCGGTGTAGCTGTACAGGGTGCCCCGGCCGCTCAAATCCACCCAGTCCAGTTCGGACTTCCAACACTCAGGGCAGATGGGTTTGGGGGGGAAGGTCATGTGGGAGCACGCGCGGCACCTGGTGGTCCGAAGGACTCCGTCGTTCAGACCCTGCCAGAACGGTTCGGTAAAAGGGGTGACTCGCGGCGGGTAGGCCAGCGTCGTCCCCGTCGTTTGGATGGGCATCAGTCTCTCTCCGTTCACGCGCCGTGGCCAGCGAGGATGTGCATCATCGTGGCGTTGTAGTCGCCGAGTTCGCCGGTGACGGAGCCGATTCCGGCTCCAACCACCTGACGCTCTCCTGCCTCTCCGCGCAACTGCTGCACCGCCTCGTAGACGTTGTAGAGCGGGGTCACGTGCGGCGGGTGTCCGCGGCTGGCGCAGCCACCGGATGGCGAGATCGGCACCTGGCCGCCGATGGTGGTCGCCCCGCTGGCCGCGGCGGCGCCGCCGGTGCCCTTGGGGAACAGTCCGATTGACTCGCTCAGAATCAGCTCGACGATGGAGCAGGGGGCGTAGACCTCGGCGAAGTCGATGTCGTTCACCGAGATGCCGGCCTCGTCGTACGCCTTGCCCGATGCGATCTCCGCCGACTCGAACCACGTCAGCGGACGCGGTCGGCTCGACACCTGGTGGATGCCCTCGTGATGAAAGCCGCGCGAGACGACGTCGACGTAGCGTGTGCCCAGGGAACGGGCAAAATCTGGATGCGCGATCACGATGGCCACCGCACCGTCGGACCGCGGGGGCACGTCCAGCAGGCCGAGCGGCTTGACGATGTCCCTGGCGGCGACGACGTCCTCGACGGTGATCGGCTTGCGCATCTGCGCGAGCGGGTTCATCGAGGCGTGGTACCGATTCTTCACCGGGATCGACGCGAGTTCCTCACGCGTGAGCCCGTATTCGTGCATGTAGCGCACCGCGTTGAACGCATACCAGGCGATGGGGGTGACGCCGAAAGGAACGTGGAAGTCCACGTCACCGACGGCCCGCATCGACCAGGTCATGTGCTCACCGGTGGGGACGTGCAGTTCCTTGTTGACCCCGAGCGCGACAGCGACCTTGGCCTTTCCCGAGGCGACACGCTCGAGCGCGACGTCGAAGGCGATGGAGCCGGTCAGGCCGTTGCCCAGGACCTCCATCAGGATGTCGCCCACCGCCATCTCGAGGTATCCGGCCATGAACGTGCCGAAGTACCGCTGGTCCGCATAGGGGCGCGGAGTGGAGAAGATCAGCGCATCGATGTCCTTCTTGGTCAGGCCTGCGTCGGCGATCGCTGCGACCAGCGCCTGGGCCATCATCTCGTGCTCTAGCTTGTCGAGGTGCTTGCCGACCGGCAGGGCCCCGATTCCCACCACGGACGCGATCGGCTTCATGATTCCGTCACCGTTGCCCTTCATTTACAAGGAGGAATTTGACTGACATTTAGCTGTATGTCTGACATTAGACTCGTCAGTGAGGTTGGTGTCAAGGGTCACCGGCGTTCGAACGCACGGAACAGGGTCGTCACTGCGTCGAGCGACTCGAGTTCGGGGAGCCGAGCCAGCAGCGACCCGAGGACACCTGCCTGGTCGGGAGCGAGGGCACGCAGCGCCAGGGACTCGAACTTGGCGCGGACCTCCCCATCGCTCATCGGGTTCGCCGGATGACCGCGAGGCACATCGGCGGCCGCCGACAACATCGAACCGTCCGCCATCGTCAGGGTGAGTTCGGTCGGGCAACTGTCCCGGGTCGCTCGATCCGTCAGGTCGGGACGTTCGATCACGCTGATGCGGTCGATGATCGAGAAAAGTTGGGGATCGGTCAGCCTCTCGCTCGTGAATGCCTCATCCGACAGTTCACCGTCGACGAAAGCGGCCGCCATCAGGTACGGCATGCTGTGGTCTGCGGTTTCTCGGGTCGGTGGACGCCACTTCTCCGCGGCATCGCCCCGGCCGCCCCCGATCGAGCGCCACGCGTTCATGCAGGTCGCCACGTCGATCGCAACAATGTCGGAGAGGACGGCACGGTCGCGCAGCTCGATGACCAAGTCGACGGGGACCTGACCCCAGTAGCAGGCCGGATGCCGTTTGAGGCTGGCTCGCTCGATGGCCGACGGGTCCGCTGGTGTCAGCGTGAGATCGAAGGTGGGCCATACCCGTTCGAGCAGCCCATCCTTGCCCTCGAACGGTTCGGAAGGCCCGCTCATCCCGGCTGCGGCCAGGCGGACGGCGAATGTCGCTGTCATGGAGGCGTGGCCGGTGGCCGCGGCTTTCCACTCCGACAGCTCGCCGAACCTGGTCACCCGCAACGGGATGCTGGGGACGACGGCGAGGGCGAGGGCGTGTCCGATCTTCTCGCGCGGCAGCCGGAGGATCTTGGCCTGGCCGGCTGCGATGCCGAGTGAGCAATACACCCCTTGATCCCATCCGCCATCGGGTGGCACCGCCTCGGCCAGTCGGGTCGCGATTTCGTAGGCGAGGTAAATCGCGGTGACGGCGTCGGCGCCCGTCCCCTCCACCGACTCGGTCATCGCGAGCAGTGCGGGGATCATGTCGCTCGGGTGTCCCGAGACCCCGAAGTCGTTGAAGTCGAGGTAGCGGTCGGCTGTGGCGTTGGTGAAGGCGACCTGGTCGACGAGGCATTTCTCCGACTCGCCATAGACCGACGCCACGAGAGGGCCGCCGATACCGCGGGCGACCTCGCGGGCGATGCTGGCGGGCGCGCTGGCGAAGCCGCCGGCGCCGCATCCGACGGTATCGATCGTGTGGCGTACGACGGCGCGGACGCCGCCGGGCGTGAGGGTGTCGAAGTCGGTCGCTTGGATGAAGTCGACCAGTGAGGTCAGCAGCTTGTCCATGGGTGTCGTCCGGGGTCAGCCGAGCTGGCGAGTGAGGACCGCGATGTCGGCGACGGACTCGAGTTGGTCGATGGTGGTAACGAGCTGTTTGATCTCGGTGTCCTCGAAGGGACGGGCGGCGTGTCCGGCGCAGTCCTCGAACTTCGTTACCAGCTGTGACCAGTCGAGGGGGTTGTGGGCAGCGCCGGGAGTCTCGTCGTGCTTGGCCTCGCCGTAGAGCTCGCGGCCGTCCTTGAGGACGAGTCGAACCGCCCCGGCGGGGAGCTCCTTGCCCCAGTTGTACTTGGGATCGTCCACGAACACGACCTTCGACGCGACTTCGTAGACGAGCGGATCCGCGCGGCGCTCCGGCGAGAAGTCGCCAATTCCCACCGTTCCCTTCAGCAAGGCGAGCGAGACCGTGAAGGGGATGCTGAACTTGGCGTCGTTCGAGGTCGGGGGCCGTCGGCGGAACTCCGGCGGCTCGCTCAGCTGTTTCGCGAAATCGCCGCCGAAGACCTCGATCTTCTCGATCTCGTCGGTGCGGCCGGGTCCGCCCATCAGTCGGAGCGCGGTGTCGATGTAGGCGTGGGTGACACCGCAGCTCGGCCACAGCTTGTAGAGGATGGTCGCGCCTTGGAAATCGTTGCCGAGGTCGGCGACCATCGCGTCTCGGTCCCACTCACCGAAGTAGACCGGAAGAAAGGCGGCGTCACCCTCCAGCGGGGTCGATGTGGCTTTGACACCCTTCTCGGCCAGCAGGGCCGAGAGCACCGCGGCCTTCGCGGCGAATCCGCCGTACATCCCGCGTAGGTCGCCACCGGTGCCGTAGGCGGTCTGCATCGTGCTGGCGGCCTGCGTGCAGGCGATGCCGATCGCGTCCGCCACTTGCTTGGCGTCCAGACCGAGCAGCTTGGCGCATGCCGCCGCTGAGGCGAGCGTCCCCACGACCGGGGTCATGAACCAGTCCTGCTTCCACGCGACGTTCTTGCGGAGCCGTGCGAAGAGATCCTGGCCGACCGCCAGGGCGGTGATGAAGTCCTCGCCCGTCACGCCACCCTTGCGTTCCGCCACGGCGAGCAACGCCGGTAGCACCGTGACGCTCGGATGGTGACCTTCGGGCAGGTGATCGTCGTAATCGAGGCCATGGCCCATGGAGCCGTTGACGAAGGCGGCAGAGACGGCGGGGAGCTTCCCGCCGAAGCCGAACAGCGTGCTTTCCGGCTTACCGCCCCAATCCTTGGTGAGTTCGACGATGCCCGGCATGACGTCCATGAGACCGCTCGCGCCCAGGATCACGCCAAGCGTGTCGAGCGTGCTGTACTTCGCGGATCGGATCGCCTCCTCCGGGAGGGACCGGTACGTCGCTCTTGTTACGTATCGCCCGAACACATTCGCGAGATCCTCCTGCGCCATCATGTGCCACACCACCGCCCGTTCGTCAGAAGTAGATGATTACCATTCGGGAAATAGTCTGACATTGACGTGCCGGGAATCACAACCCTCGGGTGATGTGGAGAGAAGAGCTTCGCGGCCCAGACGGCGCGGGTCTTCCGGATCTGGGCCGGCGGCGCGACCGCGCCCGAGGAGACCTCTCGTTCTGCCTGCGCTATCGGCAAGCGCGACCGCCGAACCGGCACCCCTGGCCGGTGACTTGTGGATCCGTCACTGCTCGTGAGCTGGTGATGTTCACGCCACGGACGCACTCGCGGTCCGAGCGGCGACACCTGCGGACTACGTTCGTCGACTTAGGGCGGGATCGTGTGATGGCCGCGACGGGCGGGCTTCTCCTGTGAGCATTTCGTGCTCAGTTTCGAGACTGGCTGTTAAATGTTTGACCTTGCGCGTAGTGGTTATTATCTACTATGGTTGGCGCTGGCAGAACACTGACACGACACTCCGATGTTGCGCCCCGTCACGTCGCCACCACGGGATGCACGGTGCACGGCGGCATCGAATAGACCGCGCAACGCGTTGGCGATGCCGAGCGCGTGCGCAAATCCCAGATCTCGCCGACTCTCGCCTGGCGGGCGGCGTGTGACTTCGTGGCCCGCCGCTGTCGACTAGTCCGGCGGCGGGCCGCGACTCCAACCAAGCACTGTACGAACATGTTCCGAAGAACGTCGATAGCGATGTCCCACCAAGGAGGCTGATTGTGAAGGTCGATGCCCGCTTGGATGTTGACGATGTCGAGGCAATGGCTCAGACCGTGCGGCGACTGGAGATGGAAGGCTACGCGGGCATCTGGACGTCCGAAACGGCCCACGATCCCTTCCTCCCCCTGATGATTGCCGCCCAGCAGACCCAACGGGTACAGCTTGGATGTGCTATCGCTGTGGCGTTCGCGCGTAACCCCATGACCATTGCGAACGTTGCCCACGACCTGCAGAGGTACTCGCGTGGACGATTCGCTCTCGGCTTGGGAACTCAGGTGAAGTCGCATATCGAACGCCGTTTCTCGATGCAATGGTCTGATCCGATGAATCGGCTCGAGGAGTTCATCGATGCAGTGCGGGCGATCTTGACGGCATGGGAAACGGGGGAACGACTGCACTTCGAGGGTTCCTACTACCGGCACACGCTGATGACACCGATGTTTCGGCCCGATCCGCATGGTCACGGGCTTCCGCCGATCATCATGGCCGGTGTCGGGGCGAGCATGGTAGAGGCCGCCGCACGGAGCGCGGACGGTGTTCTCGTGCACGCGTTTTCTACTCCGGACTATCTCCGTGAGGTCGTTCTACCCGCTGTCGAACGGGGTCTGTCTTCTCGTGCTCGCGCGCGTGACGGATTCGAGGTGAGCTGTCGTGGGTTTCTCGCAACCGGCCGGGACGAGAAGGAACTCGATTGCGCGAAGCAAGCGATCCGGGCGCGCATTGCGTTTTACGCAAGTACGCCTTCCTACATGCCCGTCCTCCAGCGTCACGGATGGGAGGCTCTCGGCAGGCAGCTCAACACGTTGTCGCGATCGGGAGACGACGACCGGTGGACCAAGATGGCAAGCCTTATCGACGACGAAGTGCTCGAAACGTTCGCCATTGTCGCGGAACCTGATCGCGCAGGTGCCGAGATCGTGAGACGCTATTCGGTTATCGCAGATCGCTATTGGTTCTACACCCCCTATCCGATTCCCTCCGAACTACTCTCGTCGATTTCTCGCGCCATCAGTACCGGGCAGTCAGTCGGGTGAGGGTGTGCGATCGCATCTCGGAGTCGGCCCGGCGAGTTCGGAGACTTTGATGCGTATCGGATTCCGTGGAGTGGCGTTTTCCGGGCAACGGCGTGATCGGGCAGTTCCAGCACCAGACACCATCTCGCAGCGGCACCAGAATGTGCTCGTCGAAACACCGCGGACCCACCGATGAACGTGTGCAACGGTCGTCGCGCGGTGCGCAGTAGACCAGGTCGGGCTGTTTTCGGGGCGGCGGCCACGGCCTGATGTTGCGGTTGCCGCGACGCCGAGCATGGCCGTTGCGGAATGCACCGATACGGCTGGTGTCGGACAGAATCCCGCCCAGCGCCAGCCGCGAGCCCACTTGGTGATGCGTCCGCAAGGCTCGGTTTGTCGGATTCGCGCTTGCGTAGGGTCAGATCGGGCCGCCAACTGCGCCGGCACGCAGAATCGATGGACGTCCCCAATCTGGCGACGAAGGCCGCACACGGCAGCGATCCGATGACGGGGATCCGCTGCACCGCGGTGCAGTCGGACGCTGTGGTGCGATGTTGGTGTCGATGGCGTCATTGAGCACGTCCCCGCTGAGGGCGCTGCCCATGCGTCCAGCGCTGCCTTTGCTGTGTTGTCGTCGATTACCGGGGTGGACGGCCACGACGGGATGCTCGTCCGGAACGCCGTTGCGTAGATTGTCGGGTCGATGTCGCCCGTGAATGGCTGGGCGATTTTCGCGGCCGCGGCGGGGTTCTCATGGATGTCTTTCTGTGCGTGGCGAGGGCGGCCGTAAAGCATCGGAGCACGCGGTTTCTGCGCGATCGTCCGTTTCGGCTGCTGGATGGCGATCTCCGATTGCGGCGAGGGGATGGCGATCGCGTGGAAGCGGTCGCTGGTGCAACTTTGACGACCCTTTTGAAGCCAACCCCGAAACGACTTGCTAAATGTTTGACCTTGCGCATGGTGTTTATTGTCATCTATGGTTGTGCTGACCCAGAACGTGTTGCCCCCAACACGGACGACGCGCTCCCGACATGCGCGAGGCGGTGACGGTCCGGCACGGGCGCAAGAATCCGGATCCCGCCGACTATCGCGTCGCGTGACGGCGTATGGCCGCCCCTGCCGATGAGGGCGGCGGTCCAACTAACCACTGTACGAACGAGTTCCGAAGGACGCCGATGACCACACACGTCCAGACCGACGGGCCACTGCACGGCCTGCGAGTGGTCGACATGACCACGTCTTACGCGGGTCCCACCGCAGCGATGTACCTAGCCGACCTAGGCGCTACGGTGATCAAGGTCGAGCGGCCGGGCCACGGCGACGATGCCCGGAGCTGGGGTCCTCCATTCGTCGATGGGACATCGGCGTGGTTCGCCTCGGCCAACCGGAACAAGAAATCGCTGGTCCTCGATCTGGGCTCGACCTGTGGGCAGCAGGTACTACTACGGTTGCTCGACACCGCGGACGTGTTCCTGCAGAACATGAATCCGGCCAAGCTGGTTCGCTTGGGAATCGACGGTGAGTCCCTTCGTCGGCGCAACCCACGGCTGATCTACTGTGCGATGTCGGGCTTCGGACTGACTGGCCCGGACAGCGACCTGCCGGGATACGACCTGGTGGCTCAGGCGCGCTCCGGGCTGATGTCGGTCACCGGTGAGAAGGGCGGCAGCCCTCAACGCGTCTCGACCGCCCTGTCCGACGTAGTCACCGGCATGTGCGCCGCAATCGCCATCAACGCGGCCGCGGTGCGGCAAGCCCGCACCGGGGAGGGCGAGATCATCGACGTCTCCCTGCTCGATACCGATCTGGCGCTCATGGCCCCGCGTATCGCGGCGTACCACGCCGGCGAACCGGAGCCGGCACCCAGCGGCGGGACCGACTCCGTGCTCGCCGTCTACCAACCCTTCGAAGCCGCAGACCGGAGCATCGTCATCGCGGTCGGCAACGATGCCATGTGGCAACGCTTCTGCGCGGCCGTCGACCTCCCCGAACTCGCTGCGGACCCAGCCCTCGCAGATAACGCCGGTCGCCGCGCGCAAAGAGCGCAGATCACCGAGATCATCGCGAAACGACTGGCAACCAGGACCGCGACCGAGTGGCTGCGCATCCTCGGTGACGTCGACGTGCCGGCTGCACTGGTCCAGACACTGTCGGAAGTCGTGAAGGACCCGCAGGTCGTGGCCAGGGGGGCGCTGATGCCCGTACCCGGCGCGGCAGGAGAGCTGACCACCGTCCACAGCCCCTTCCGGCTCGCGTCGGTACCGCCGCGCAACGAACGGTTCCCCGACCTCGGCGCCGACACCCGGGAGATTCTCCTCGGACTCGGCTACAGCCACGACGAGGTGGCCGCTCTGCTCGTGAGTGGCGCGGTATCCGAGGCGACGGCGGCCGCACGCGAGGAGGCTGTCTTATGAGCGTGGTCAAAGTCGAGCGTGCGGGCTCGGTCACGACAGTGACGATCAACCGGCCCGAAGCCTTCAACGCTCTCAACACCGAAGTGATCACCGCCCTGCTGAACGCCGTCACCGAGGCTGCCTCCGACCCGGCAGTGCGCGCCCTCGTGCTGACCGCCGTCGGGGAGAAGGCATTCAGCGCGGGCGCGGACCTGAAGGAACTGGCCGGGATGGGACCGGACAGGGCCAGGGAAGTCATGGCCGGGGGCCAGCACATCTTCCGCACCCTGGAGCAGGCACCGATCCCGATCATCGCTGCCGTCAACGGACTCGCACTCGGCGGCGGGTTCGAGCTGATTCTCACCTCGACATTCCCCGTGCTCTCGACGAAAGCGTCACTGGGACTACCCGAATCCGGGTTGGGACTGATCCCCGGCTACGGCGGCACCCAGCGGTTGCCTCGGGCGGTGGGGCAGCGGGTGGCCGCGCATCTGATGCTCACCGGCAGCCGACTCGACGCGGACCGCGCCTACGCGCTCGGGCTGACCCCTATCCCGCCGGTCGCACCCGATCAGTTATTGGCCACTGCGACAACCCTCGCCGAGAAGATCGCAGCACAGGGACCGTTGGCGGTCCGCGCCATCCTGCATGCGCTCGAGGTTGGTCGTGACGCGCCACTCGATGCCGGGCTCGGCGTCGAGACCGGCCTGGCGGCGCTCGCCGTGGCCGGAGACGAATCCACCGAGGGTATCGGCGCGTTTCTCGAGCGCCGGCCCGCGAAATTCGCGAATCCGGAGGCACACCGATGAGTGTCGAGCCACTCGAAATTGATACCAATCCGAAGGCGTACCTGGCGCTCCACGAGCTGCTGGACGAGCCTGCGGCGGACGCAGCGCTCACCGAGCGCGAACGCGAGGTGCGTGCACAGACTCGTGACGTCGTGGCCCGTGAGGTCGCCCCACGCGCGGCGCACCTCGACGCCACCCACGAGTTCGCGCACGAGAGCGTCCAAGCGCTCGCCGCGGCCGGGCTGTGCGGGCTGGTTTTCCCCGAGCATCTCGGCGGCACCGGCGACACCAACGTCGCCTACGCCGTGGCGATGGAGGAAATCACCGCCGGCTGCGCGGCAACGAGCCTTGTCTTCATGACGCAGATGCACGCGGCATACCCGATCCTGCTCGCCGGCACCGACGAGCTGCAGCGCCGCTACATTCCCGGTCTGCTCGACGGGTCACGCTACGGTTCGCTCGGGATCACCGAACCGGATGCAGGGTCGGATGTGTCGAGCCTGGCAACGACCGCCACCCCGACCGATGACGGTTGGTCGCTCACCGGGCAGAAGACGTTCATCACCACCGGGGACCGCGCCGAGGTGATCATCTGCTTCGCCACCGTGGATCGATCGCGCGGCCGCGACGGAATCACCGCCTTCGTCGTCGAGGGCGGCTGGGCCGGAGTAGGCCACGGCCAGCCGTTCCACAAGATGGGGATGCACGGCTCGAGCACCGCCGAACTCTTCTTCGACCAGGTCGAGATCCCGCGGGACAATCTCCTCGGAACCGAGGGACGCGGCTGGTCGGTGGTGATGAGTTCGGTGGTCAAGTCCCGGATCAGCGCCGCCGCACAAGGCATCGGGCTCGCCCGCGCGGCGTACGCCCGCACGCTCGCCGCACTGACCCGGCTGCACGGCAACCGGCTCTCCGACGAGCACACCTTCGCGCTCGCCGACCTGCGCGGCCGGATCCTCCAAGGCAGGCTGCTGCTTCAGGCGGTCGCCCGTCAGGCCGACACCGATCCACACATCACCCCCGGCCAGATCGGTGTGATGAAGCAGTCCTGCACCGACCTGGGCTTTACGGCCTCGATCGAGGCCGCCCGCATCCTCGGCCCCTACGGCGACCTCGCCGATATCGGTGTCGAGCGGTGCCTGCGCGACGCGAAGGTCACGCAGATCTACGACGGCACCAACGAAATTCAGCGGCTGCTCATCGGCCGCGAGACCACCCGCGCGATGAAGGAACTGGCATGACATCACTGGAAGGCAAGGTCGCGATCGTCACGGGCGCCGGCCGTGGGCTGGGCCGATCGATGGCGCACGCGTTGGTCGAGGCGGGTGCCGCGGTCACCGTGGCCGCCCGCACCGGCACCGAACTCGACAGCTTCGTCGACGAGGTGAAGGCGGCCGGTGGACAGGCGTTGGCCTGCCCTACCGACATCATCGACGAGGCGTCGGTGGAAAGAACGGTGGAGGCCACCGTGGAGACCTTCGGTCGGGTGGACATCCTGGTCAACAACTCCGGGATCGTCGCATCCACCCCGCTCGTCGAGCAGTCCGCCGAGGAATGGGACCGGGTCGTCGCCACCAACCTGCGCGGCACCTACCTCGCGACCCGGGCTGTCGGCCGACACCTGCTTGCCCAGAAATCGGGCAAGGTCGTCAACATCGCCTCCAACTTCGCCTTGCAGGGTGTTGCCAACCACGCGGCGTACTCCGCCTCCAAGGCCGGGGTCATCGCCTTCACCCGCTCGATGGCGATCGAGTGGGCGCGGTACGGCATCCAGGTCAATGCCATCGCACCCGGGTACTTCGCCACAGCCCTCAACGCCGAGATGCGTGATGACGCCGACGCCTTGGCCAGCGTGGTGCGTGCCATCCCCGCGCGCCGGTTGGGTGAACCCGACGAACTCAAACCGTGGTTGCTGCTGCTCGCCGGCGGCGACTCGAACTTCATGACTGGCGAGGTCATCGTCATCGATGGCGGCCAGAGCGTCCGCTGAAACCGACCGGAGGACAACCAGTGAGTAACGACAGCAAGACCGTCGCCGTCCTCGGCGCGGGCACGATGGGCTCCGGGATCGCGACCGTGATGGCCCGTGCCGGCCACCAGACGGTCCTCTTCGACATCAACGAAACCAATCTGCAACGCGGTATCGACACCGTGCGCGGCTTCTTCGACAAGAGCGTCAAGCTCGGCAAGCTCGACGCAGACGCTGGGCACGCCGCCAAGAACGCGCTCGTCGGCACCACCGATCTCACCGACCTCGCACCGTGCGACGTGATCGTCGAGGCCGTCTTCGAGGACCTCGCCTTGAAGAAGGACACCTTCCGCCGCCTCGACGAGATCGTCTCGGAATCGACTCTGTTCCACACGAACACCTCGACGCTGTCGGTCACCGGGATCGCCTCCGGTTCCCGGCTGCCCGAACGGGTCGTCGGCACCCACTACTGCAACCCCGCACCTTTGATGAAGCTCGTCGAGGTCGCCGACGGCCGGCACACCGCCGACTGGGCACACAAGGCGACCATCGAATTCCTCGGATCGCTGGGCAAGACGAGCGTGGTGACCAAGGATCGTCCGGGATTCATCGTCAACCGCTTCCTCATTCCGTGGGAGAACTCCTGCATCCATGCACTTGAGTCGGGGCGGGGAACGAAGGAGTCGATCGACGCAGCCGTGCTTGGATCACTCGGCCACCCGATGGGACCATTCCGGCTCCTCGACATCGTCGGCATGGACATTCACCAGCAGGTCGCCACCCGCCTCTACGAGCAATTGCGCGACCCGAAGTTCTTCCCGCCACCGATGGTCGAGCGGATGGTCGCCGCGGGCGATCTGGGCCGCAAGACCGGCCGCGGTTTCTACGACTACGACGACACCCGACTCTTCGGGTCCTGAGGAGTAACCATGAGCGAGTCCACCACCGACTTTTCGACGATCGGTCTGCTCGGGTTCGGCACCATGGGCGCCGGCATCGCCCACGTGCTGGCCTCCTCCGGGCGCAAGGTGATCGTCCTCGACACAGACCAGGTGCGTCTGGAGGCGGGCAGTGCCTCTGTCACCGCGTTTCTCGACGGCGGCATCGCCCGCGGCACCGTCACCGACGAGGACAAGACCGCGGTTCTGGCCCGCATCATCACCACCACGCACGTGGGCGACCTCGCCGGTGTCGACGCCGTGATCGAGTCGGTCACCGAGAACGCAGAGGTGAAGACGGCCCTGTTACGCAAAGTGGCCACCGTGGTGGGGGAACAAATCCCCCTCCTGACCAACACCTCTGCGCTCTCGGTCACCGAACTCGCTGCAGCGCTGCCCAACCCGGCGCGTGTGGCCGGGCTGCACTTCTTCAACCCAGCACCGGTACAGCGCACCGTCGAGGTGGTGCCCGCTCTGCAGACCGACGGGGACCTGATCGAGCGGCTCGTCGCGCTTGTCGACACGCTCGCCGAGAAAGTCGCGGTCGTGGTCAAGGACGTGCCCGGGTTCCTGGTCACTTCCCTTCTGCTGCCCTACCTCAACGACGTCATCGCAGAGTACGACGACGGGTTGGCCACCGCGGAAGACATTGACGTCGCCCTCGAGCTCGGCCTCGGTTACAAGATCGGGCCGCTGAAGATGCTCGACACGATCGGGCTCGACGTCCATCTCCACGCATCCGAAGCGGCATACACCGCCACGTCGGATTCGCGGTACGCGCCGCCACCCCTGCTGCGTCGGATGGTTGCCGCCGGCCGGCTCGGCGACAAGAACGGACACGGATTCCGCACCGGACAGCCCACCGAGGAGAACAACTGACATGGCATACGACGACATTCTGACCAGCACCGACGGCCCGGTCCTCACCATCACTCTCAACCGGCCCGACGCGGGCAACAAATTCCGGTACCAAACCTGCCTGGAGCTCTTCGATGCGCTGCAGAAGTTCCGGCTCGACCCGCAGCTGCGTGCCGCGGTGCTGACCGGCACCGGTGAAAAGTTCTTCTGCATCGGCGGCGAGCACGATCCGATGACCTCCCTCGACCAGTCCCAGGTGCTGCCGATCATCGACGTCTACCAGGCGATCGACACCATTCCCAAGCCCGTGATCGCCGCGGTGAACGGCTTCGCGGTCGGCGGCGGAAACGTGCTGCACACCGTCTGCGACCTGACCATCGCCTCGGAGAACGCGGTTTTCCGGCAGGTCGGCCCGATGGTGGGCAGCTTCGACGCCGGATACGGCAGCTGGTATCTCGAGGACACGATCGGTCGTAAGCGCGCCAAGGAGATGTGGTACCTCAACAAGAAATACACCGCGGAGCAGGCCCGCGAGATGGGCCTGGTCAACGAGGTCGTCGCCTCCTCCGAACTCCAGGCTCGCGCCGCCGAGGTGGCCCGTGAGATCACCACCCGAAGCCCGCTGGCGATCGGCGGGCTAAAGGGCGCCTTCTCCGCCCGCCACAACGGTGTCTCCGGGCAGGCACGGATGGCCCACGACCAGCAGCTGACTCTCTACCTCCAGACCAAGGAGGCGCACGAAGTCGGTGCGGCGTTCGGCGAGCGCCGTCAGCCCAAGGCCGAGAGCTTCTGGTCGTGAGCTGGTCATCGGGGTGGTGGGGTCCCGCCCTCACCAGCGACCAGAGTGATCTGCGCGCCATGCTGGGCGCGTTTTACGCCGCGCACGACCACGTGCTCGACGACGACCCGGATGCAGTGGCCGCACTGGTCACCGAACTAGCCGAACTCGGGGTCTGGACCCTCGGTACAGCCGAATCCACTGGTGGAGGGGGCGCGGAGCGGGAACTGACCGCGCTCGCCCTCGAACGGCTCGGCAGGGCCTGGCCCGCGCTCGGCTGGGCGGCCGCACAGGCACACGCCGCCATCGACGTCCTCGCCGGCGACCACCGATTCACCGACCTCGTCGCCCAGATCCATACCGGGCAGGCGTCCGTCGCGGTCGTCGACACTGTCTCGGCGCATGTGCGGCTGGCATTCACCGGTAACGCGCTCACCGGCTCGATCGACCGAGTCGACGCCGCCGCTTTGCAACCACACCTGCTGGTGCTCGACGGTAGCGAGAGAGCACTGTTGGTGCCTCCCGCCGCGATCACCTTCACCCCGCTGCGCCGTACCGGGCTCGGCGGTGCACTCACTCGAACCGCGGATGTCGATGCCACCACCGACACAATCCACGAATTGACCGGAATCGACGCCACCGCCGCCAGAAGCCGTCTGCGGCTCGGCGCGGCCGCGGTGGCGGCCGGTCTCACCGGTGCCGCTGCCGACGCGGCCGCGGATTACGCCGCCGATCGCCACCAGTTCGGTGCCGCGCTCACAGAGATCCCTACTGTCCGACAGTCACTTCTCGGGCAAGCGACCCGATCCGTGATCACCCTGGGTTCGGTATTGGCCGCCGCCGATGACGACGTGCAGACACTTGCTGTAGTCCGCGAGGCGTGCGACGGCGCGATCGACGTCGCCGCTGCAGCGCTGCAGTCTCACGGTGGCTACGGCTACCTCGCTGAGTACGGCGCCGAGCGCCGTCTCCGTGACGCGGTCTCGTTGCGCGCCGCAGTCGACACCCAGGGGGCAGCCGTCGCGACCGCACGCACCCTCGTACACCTCGCGCCTGTGCCCACTGCTCTGAGGAAGAAGGCGGCATGACTCCACTGATCCACCGTCCACTCGCCGATGTCCTCGACGGCCAGGTCACTCCCATCGACGACGAGACCGCCGCGGCCTGGCGAGCCGAGGGGTGGTGGGAGAACCGCTCGATCCGGTCGCTGCTGACTGAGATCGCCGAGACCGACCCAGACCGGGTCGCTCTGATCGGCCGGCGTAGCGAGGGTGATCGGATCACCCGCACCTACCGGGAGTTCGACCAGAACGCGCACCACGCCGCCAGCGTCTTCGCCTCGCTCGGTGTCGGTGTCGGTGACGCGGTCGTGTTGATGCTGCCGAACTGGGTGGAATACCCCGAGATGGTGTTCGGGATCAACGAAATCGGCGCGATCTATGCAGGTATCCCGGTCGCCTACGGTGAGAAGCAGGCTGCGGCGATCCTGCGGCGGAGCAAGGCTAAAGTACTGGTCATCCCACGCCGCTGGCGCAGCAACGACCACCTCGAACTCTCCCGCACGCTCCGCGCACAAATTCCCACCCTCGAGCACGTGATCGTCATCGACGAGGACGATTCAGACCTCCAGGACGGCGAGTCGCTGTGGTCCAGCCATGCCGCCGTGCCCACCTGCCGGTTCCCGGACCCGGAGCCCAGCCGGGTCTGCTACCTCGGCTTCACCTCCGGCACCACCGGCGAGCCGAAGGGTGCGATGCACAGCCACAACACTCTGATCTACTCGGCCCGACAGCAGGCGGCACACGTGGGTCCGACCGCCTACGGGGATCCGATGGTCCAACTGGTGGCATCCCCGGTCGGCCACCACACGGGCTTCGTCTGGGGCATCCTCTTCACGGTCGTGCTGGGCGGGACGGGCGTGCACGTCGATCGCTGGGACCCGAAATGGGGTGTGCAGGTGATACGACAGGAAGGGGTGACCACGTTCTTCGGAGCCCCCGCCTTCCTGCAAGACATGGTTCGCACCGACCTGGCCGGGGACCCGTCCTGCCCATTGAGATGCGTTGTCATCGCGGGCTCCTCAGTACCGCGGGGTCTGCCGGCGCAGGCACAAGAGGCACTCGGCGCCTACATCTGCCCGGCCTGGGGAATGACCGAGTGCAGCATCATCGTCTCGTGTACGCCGAAGGAACCTGACACGGTCCAGAGCACAGACGGCTCGGTGTTCGCCGGTTCGGAGGCGCGGGTCGTCGATGAGAACGGCGAGGACGTCGCGGTGGGCGAGGTCGGTGATCTGCTCGTCCGTGGTCCGTCGGTGATCTACGGATACTACGATCGGCCGGACGCGACCGCCGATGCCTTCGCGCCAGGATTGTGGTTCAAGACCGGCGATCGGGCCAGCCTCGACGAGCACGGCTGGCTGTCCCTGCGGGGGCGAACCAAGGACATCATCATCCGCGGTGGCGAGAACATCCCGGTCACGGACGTCGAGTCGATCATTTTCGATCATCCCGACGTGCTGAACGCCGCCGTCGTCGGCATGCCCGACGATCGGCTCGGTGAGCGGGTGTGCGCGGTCCTCGTCGTCAAGGCCGGCAGTCCCGAGCCGACCGTGGCAACTCTGGGGGATTACCTGCTGTCCCAGGGTCTCTCCAAGCACTACCTACCGGAGCGGGTCGTCGCCCTTCCCGAGCTGCCGATGACGCCCAGTGGCAAGATCCAGAAGTTCAAGCTCCGAGAGATGATCGTGTGAGCGCGATGGTAGCCGCCGAAGCCGAGGTGGACCACACTGAACCGCCCCGCCCGCGGTATCGATGCACACTGCAAAGGCTGATTAATACCGAGCCCACAGCTCGTCTTCGATCCGGGCCCCAGGGCCGGGGACGTCGAGGTGCCTGCCCAACGCCACCGGGCCTTCGGCTCGCGCTCATGCCGACTTAGGTGATGGAGCCGTTCCGCCCCAAGTCAGCCTCGGCGTCCACGCAATGAACGCCACCGCACCTCGTATCATCCACTGCTCGCTCACCCCGAAAGGAGCCCGCCATGCGTGCGGCACTAGTCACTGAGTTCGGACCTCCGTCGAGCCTGGTGATCGAGGATGTCCCCGATCTGGTTCCCGGCCCCGGCGAGGTGGTAATCGAGGTCGGTGCGGTCAGCATCAACTTCCCCGACATCCTCGTCGTCGAAGGCACCTACCAAAACCTCCCACCGCGGCCGTTCGTCCCCGGAAAGGAGGCCGCGGGCCGCGTCATCGCGGTCGGTGAGGGCGTTGACCGCATCACCGTCGGGCAGCGAGTCCTGACACTGGTCGAGTTCGGCGGCTACGCCGAGCAAGTCGTGGTGCCCGAGGCGTTGGCAGTGGAACTCCCGGACAGCATGAGCTACGAGGAGGCGGCGGCCTTCGGGCTCGTAGCGTCTACTGCGCATCTCGGCCTGTTCCGCCGCGGCCACGTGCGACCGGGCGAGACGGTCCTCGTCACCGGTGCGGGCGGCGGAGTCGGTTCGGCCGCAGTGCAGTTGGCGAAGGCACGCGGTGCGCGGGTCATAGCTCTCGCCCAAGACGGCATCAAGGGTGAGCTCGCGCGGCGGCAGGGCGCCGACCTCGTGCTTACCGCCACTGCGGAGACACTGCGCGATGACCTGCTCGCCGCCACCGACGGCAACGGCGTCGACGTCGTACTCGACATGCTCGGCGGCGACTTCCTGACCCAGATCATCCGCGCGACCGCGTGGGAAGGCCGAATCGTGATCGTAGGGTTCGCCTCCGGCAGTCAAAGCCCCATCAAACCCGGCCATATCCTGGTGAAGAACATCAGTGTGGTGGGTCTTCAGAGCAGTGACTACCACGACCGCAACCCCGAGTTGATGCGGTCGACACTGGCCGAGATCTTCGGGCTGTTCGACCAAGGAAGAATCAATGCCGCCGTCGATATCACGTTTCCACTCGACAAGGTGGCCGACGCCCTGCAGTACGTCAAAGACGGCAAAGTCAAAGGCAAGGTAGTCGTCACCACGGGGCTCGGCTGATGCCCACGTTGCTCGACGCCCCTATCCGGGGACGTTCAGGGAGCTCGCTGTCTCCGCGACTGGCGGAATTCGATAGCTCGATGATCGCGTACCTCGGCATCCGGGACCGGGATTTCTCGTACCCGAACCATGCGACCTCTGTGGACGATCATGACGGCGAAATGAAGCCTCCGGTGACAGCTATAATGCGTTGCGGCGCAGTCCAATTCGACCATCCGATATCGAACGTCTACGTCACCGCACTTCAGCGGGCCGTAACATACCAACCCGTCGCAAAGGAAATTCAATGACCGGCGCATACCTCTTCGCCGCCGCCCGCACTCCATTCGGGCGTTTCGGTGGAGCACTGGCCGATGCCCGTCCGGACGATCTGGCAGCGGCGGTCATGTCGGGATTGCTGTCGAAAACGCCCACCTTGGATCCGTCGGAGATCGGCGACATCGTCTGGGGCAACGCCAACGGTGCCGGTGAAGAGAACCGCAACGTCGGCCGAATGGCGGCGTTGCTCGCCGGATTGCCGACCAGTGTTCCGGCGACCACGGTGAACCGGCTGTGCGGGTCATCACTGGACGCAGCGATGATCGCGTCACGCACGGTGGAATCAGGGGACGCGGACATTGTGCTGGTCGGCGGCGTCGAGTCGATGACCCGGGCCCCATGGGTGATGCCGAAGCCATCTCGCGCCTTCCCCGCCGGTGACACCGCTGCCGTCTCGACCACCCTCGGATGGCGCCTGGTCAACCCGAAGATGCCGGCCGAATGGACGGTGTCGTTGGGGGAATGCAACGAGCAGCTAGCCGACAAATTCGCGATTTCCCGGAAGCGGCAGGACGAGTTCGCAGTCCGCTCGCACATTCTCGCCGACACTGCCTGGAAAGCGGGGTGGTACGACGATCTCGTGGTCGCTGTTCCGGGAGTCGACCTGAGCCAGGACGAGGGCATCCGGCCGGACTCCACCCCGGAGAAACTGGCGGGATTGAAGCCGTCATTCCGGCAAGCCGGAACGATCACAGCGGGAAACGCAAGCCCACTCAACGACGGCGCATCCGCGCTATTGGTGGGATCGGGCGACGCGTCCGATCGGATCGGGTCGGCACCGCTAGCCCGGATCGCCGGGCGGGGAGCGTACGCGCTCGATCCGCAGAACTTCGGATTCGCGCCGGTCGAGGCCGCCAACCTGGCCCTGACCCGGGCCGGAATTTCCTGGGATGAAGTGGGGGCCGTCGAACTCAACGAGGCCTTCGCAGTGCAATCGCTGGCCTGCATCGACGCATGGAAGATCGACCCCGCGATCGTCAATACCTGGGGTGGAGCGATCGCCATCGGTCACCCGCTGGGTGCCTCCGGTGCCCGAATCCTCGGCACTCTGACTCACCGCCTGGTCCGGGACCGGCAGAGGTGGGGAGTGGCGGCCATCTGTATCGGCGTCGGCCAGGCATTGGCTGTTGTCCTCGAAAACGTATCGTCCGGATCGGAGAACTAATGAGTTTGCCAACGAATGTCGGTGTGTACGGCGGAGGCCGAATGGGAGCGGGTATCGCGCATGCATTCCTGTCGGCCGGCGCCTCGGTGACGGTGATCGAGTCCGACGACACGGCAGTCTCAGCTGCCGAAGAACGAATCGGCGCCAACCTGGCGAAAGCGGCCGAGCGAGGCACACTCGCGGAATCGGTCGATCGGGTGCGAAGCCGGCTGACGGTCGCGCCGGACCCGGCGGCACTGGCTGGATGCGGGTTGGTGGTAGAAGCGGTGCCGGAGGTCGTCGAACTCAAGACCCGGGTGCTGACCCGGATCGAGGAGTTCGCCTCAGAGGCGGTGCTGGCCACCAACACCAGTTCCTTGTCGGTCGATCAGCTGATGACCGGGCTGGCTCGACCCGAGCGGTTCCTGGGACTGCACTTCTTCAACCCGGTACCCGCGAGCGAGTTGGTGGAGATCGTGGTGGGTGCGAAGACCGCCGCAGATTTGGTGACCGACGCCCAGGGATGGGTTGCCGCACTGGGCAAGACCGCCATCACCGTCACAGACTCTCCCGGGTTCGCGTCGTCGCGGCTAGGTGTGGCGATCGCGCTCGAGGCGATGCGGATGCTCGAGGACGGAGTGGCGTCGGCAGAGGACATCGACACCGCGATGACATTGGGTTACAAGCACCCCATGGGCCCTCTGAGGACCACGGACGTCGTAGGCCTGGACGTGCGGTTAGCGATCGCCGAACACCTCGCCAGCGAAGTCGGTGCGCGGTTTGAGCCGCCCGCGATTCTGCGGGAGAAGATTGCTGCCGGACACCTCGGCCGCAAGACGGGGCAGGGATTCTACACCTGGTGAGCAACCCGGCGAGCACAGTTCGGTGATCAGAACAGCCATGTGGCGCGGGAATACGTGCAAGTCGTCTACGTCGGCGGTGAGATCGAACACGTCCGGGGGAAGCGCCAAGAAGATTTTGGTCCAGCCCGCCTAGCAGGGGCGACAGGTCAGTACACCCGAGGTTTCTGTCGCACCGAGTTGTGTTGTCCATCATGCGTCACCGAAGTGGTAGGTGGTCTGCGGGGACTGCCCCCACTTCGGTTGAGGCGTGAGGTTAGTAAGTGGTTCGGCCCGCGATCAAGGGCTTATCGGGGTAGAGCGTTTGCGTGGCCGATTCGCGCCGGTTCGGCGCCAGGCGGTGAACCGGGTGTCCCCTGCAAGCACTGGCTTGCACTCCTCGGTGAGTCGAGTTCGCGGTAGCTGAGTTCGCCGACGGCGTCCGTGTCCCGATGCACCAGCAGTGCATCGGGATCGAACATAAAGGGTGACTCCGACAGTCCTGTACTGAGTTGCGGTTACCGTCGAGCGAGAGGTTCCGACCGACTGATTCCCTGCTTCAGTCGGGTGTCACGCACATCGTTGACGTCCCGGGTCGTGGTGTTGAAGACATTGCAGGAGTTCGCTTCTTATGCGAATGGATGGGTCGGTCCTCCACGAGACGGATATCCGCCGCGATATCGGATCAAACCTCGAGACGGTCATGAAGGTCCTCGTCGTCCCCGTAGCGTTTTCGCGTGGAAAGTCCGCCAACGACCGGTGCCATGTGCTTGGCGAGAAGCCGGGGCAGCACCTGGTGGCCGAGCAGTTCCAGGGATTCGTGGACGAAGGGCTCAGGGGTGCCGGGCAGGCCGACCTGGAAGACGATCTCGTTGAAGCCAAGCCTCTGGTACTCCGCGATTTGCTCAATAACAGTCTCGGGGCTGCCCACGATGGCACGCCCGGGAGGGAGTGAACTGTCCGAGTTTTCGATCGAGTGACGTTCTCCTACGACTTCTTTGAAAATTCCCCAGTCGCCCAACGCCCGATAGTAGGCCTCGAAGGCGTTGACGAACCTTTCCGTGGCCAACTCGTCGGTCTCTGCGACCATGCAGTGCCTCAACAGGGGACGGCGCTGGATAACCCGGCCCTCGGCGGCCAAAGCTTCGTCGAAGCGCGCCGAGAATGATGCCAAGTCTTCAATCGGGGTGTGGCTACTTCCCAACCATGCGTCGCCGAGCCGAGCCGCGCGCCGTACGCCCACCGAGGAGCTGGCCCCTATCCAAATGGGGATTCCCCCCGGACGCTCAGATTGAGAAACCATCCTGACTTGGTCGAATGAGTAATATTTCCCGTTGAAGTTCAGCGGCTGGTCACTGGACCACAGGTGCCGCATCACCGTGATGATTTCTTCAAACCGTTTTGCTCGTTCACGGATTGGGACACCGATGGCAGCGAACTCGCGCGGAGCCCAGCCCAGCGCGGCGCACAGGTTGAGCCTGCCACCGGAGATGTTGTCCAGACTCATCAATGACTCTGCCAGACGGATAGGATGCGCGAGGGGCAACAGGTAAACGCCGCCGATCTCCAGCGTCTCTGTTGCCCCCGAAATTCGGCCTAGGAACACACTCGTGTCGAGAACCGGCCAAGGATCACCGAGCAAGTGCTGGCCCACCCAGACGGACGTGAAACCTGCCTGCTCGGCTGCCACGACGCGTCCCAGCAGAGTGTCGGTCAAAGCCTTGGTGCTCGGCGCTCCCGGGTCGAGCCACCCCGATAGAAACAGCCCCATTCGGAACGCAGGACCCTCCAAATTGGGCACCGACGTAGTGCGTGACTCTGTCACTCGCAACCCCCTCGTGTTTGCGTCCCGACCGCGACCGATGACGCTGCAGGCGCGTGACACGGACGGAGATACTTACACCCAGTTATATATCTGACAATACACTCACGGTCTCGTTCAGATCTAGAGTTTGACAGAACCCTTCATGTGCATCATTGATCAGGGTATAAAATGTTTGACTGAATGGGAGAAGAATGCCGCCCGGTTTCTGGGTGGGTTCGTGTCCAGGAAGCGCGCTATCGTCCGTGCGTCATCGTATACGGCGTATCCAGCGCGATCTAGCGGCGCCAAGTGTGCTTACGCTGCCGACGGATCGGCACCAGAAAAATATCAAAAAAGCTGCCATGCAGAGCAATGCACTTATCAGTAACGGATAGTTCTCGCATGATCACGCAGCGAAGCTGACCTCGGCCCCAAGGCCCCTGCGGGGGTGGTTGTGGTGCTTCGTTGGGTGTTCTCGTCGTATCGGTGCACGCCGGCAGCGCTGTCTCGGCGGCCGCTCCCGCTGCGGATGAGGGCTTGCGCGTTGGCGGCCGATGGGAGGAGATCTTTGGTGTGCTCCTCGGTTTCGTCGAGTGTCGTCCTCGGAACGCCGTCAATCGAGGAGACACTGGACGGCTTTTATTGGTTCCGCCGAAAACACGCCTTCTTAGAATTCCGCCCTTGGAGTCTCGTTGGTCAGTTTTATCTGGTTAAGTTCTGCAATCGAACCTGCCCCGTGCTACCAGCTGGTCTTGATCGTTCGTGATGAGTACCTGCCATAGCTGCTGTGAGTGCCCGCGGTGGACTGGGGTTGCCTCACCGAAATGCGTTCCGTCGCTCGATGCGCGCAGGAAGTCGGTGTTGTTGTTGACGCCGACCACGCGGCCATTCGCGCCGAACCATACCGACGCCCCGATGCTCGCCAGTGACTCCATGGCAGTGCAGAATGCGCCACCATGAACGATGCCATGCGCCTGGTGGATTGCAGGCCCCACTGTCCAATTCGCCCGCACTCGGTCCCCGGTCGCCTCAGTGAACTGAAGGCCGACACCGCCAGCGAATCCGGCTTCTATGTCACACCCGCATTTTCAACGAGCGACATTTCGTGAAAGGCCCGCCGGATATTCGTGCTTACTCTTTCCATCGTTACTCCAATCGACTCGCCGGTCCGATCAGCGGTCCGGGATGCCTCGCCACGAGTGCTACGTTCACCCGCCCTGGCAACTTCTCTCGCCCTCAAGAGTGACCTATTCGGAGAATGTCTGACAGTCACCGACCTGTCAAGCGGCAGCATCCGCATCGGTCGGAACCGGCGCAGTTCGATGCGTCAATGGCAAGCGGTAAGCCAGCGGCCGGGCGACACGGTCGGCGATCGGGTGTGGAGGGCCTATGTTCGTGAAAAATGCACGCGACATAAGACATTTGCAACTTGTACCGCGACGTGTTGATGTGCGACGAGTTGGCGGGTGGTTTCGGCTCAGTTCGATGTGTGTTCGTCGATGGCTGCAACGTATTCGGCGTAGCTGGCCGCCGAGGCGACAGCGTGTCGTTCTATCGTTCCGGGGTGGTAGCCGAGGGCATTGTCACGTTAACTGAGAGGTTCTGCAGGGCATTGGATTCGGGTGCAGAATCGCCCGAGTCGCATGTTGCTGTGAGTGGTTCAGGCGGCGACCGCGGTGTCGGTGATCTCACGCCAGATGGTGAACCGGTCGGCCATCACCTGCCGCTACTCACCCGCCGACAATCGGTGTCGGTGTGGCCGGAAGTGTGGTGAGATCGACGAGAACGCCGACAGAAATCGCTGCGCGTGCCGCATTGATTTGAAACGCTTCATCGCCCGCTCCCGCTGCCGGGTCGACTGACGCGAGTTCTCGGCTCGATTGTTCAGGTACTTGGAGCGTCGATGCTCGACGGAGCCGAGCAGGTCGCGATGCGCGACGGTGTAGCTGGCCAGCTTGGCTTGTCGGTGACCAGCACCCGCGGCACGTATCGCAGGCCCTTGAGCAGCTTACGAAAGAATCGCTTGGCAGCCTTGGCATTGCGGCGGGACTGCACCAGCACGTCGAGCACGTTGCCGTGCTGGTCGACCGCCGCCACAAGTAGCGTTGTTCGCCGTCGCCCCTCATAAAGACCTTGTCGAGGTGCCACTTATCGCCCGGTCGTGGCCGGCGGTGCCGCAGCTGGCTCGCCCAGTCCTGCCCGAACTTCGCGCACCAGCGCCGGATCGTCTCGTAGGACACCACGACACCGCGTTCGAGCATCATCTCCTCCACATCGCGGAAGCTGACGCTGAAGCGGAAGTGCAACCACACGCAACGCTGGATGATGTCGACCGGGAAGCGGTGACGCTTGTACGACGGCGCTGCGGTGCTCACCAAGCCGATCCTGCCAGCCGGACCCCACTACCGTTAGCGTGACAATGCCTGTGCGGGAGCCCTTCCGGGTGTGAGCCTACGCTCCGGCATTCGGCATTCGGCATTCGGCATTCGGCACTCGCCTCCGCGTGCGGTGCACATCGCGCAGCCGCCGTAGCAGCAGGCGCCCGACGGAATAAGCGTGACGGAGTAGAACATCGGACCACCAAGGGAATCCTCAGCCACACAGGAGAGAACTCCGAAGGAGGACACAACCAACAGGCCGCACGCGAACTCGCCGCCCGATACCTTAACGCCATCGTTCATCCGTCCTTCGATGTTCCCTCGGTGAGAACGAAACCCAGCGTGCCGTGAGAGTGAAATGCCCCGCCAGACCGGCGACGCGAATCGATCGTGCCGACGGAGCAGGCGCTCCCCGGTGCCAGGGAGCGTCCCCGTCAGTCACCGATTGCGAAACCGCTCACTGGGGAGGCGAGAACAGATCACCACGCACGGGGTGGCTGCACAAGGGTTTCGTCGGAGTCGGAGGCACGTGCGTCACACCCGGCGAGAACGAAGTGTTTCCGCCGGTGCCGGTTTCGGAGGTGGTTGTGGGGGGCACGCTGTTCGGGTTCTGTTCATCGCGGCTTTCCGCGACCGGTGAGGGGTTCGTCTGTCGGAGGGTTTAGTCTCGGCGCATGTATGCGTGAGCGAATCGTGTTCCAGCCGGCCGAGGAGGTCGGTGACGGTGCCCGCACGATGATCGACGACCGCCTGGGTGAGCTGCTCCCGACGGTCCATGTGGCGATGGCCCAGCACGTGCTGCCCGCCCCGGCCGGGGTGGTCGGCACCCATCCCGGGCCGGTGTTGTCCGCGGCCGACAGCATGCGGATCGCCGTGCACGGCCGCGGTGGGCACGGCTCCATGCAGCAGGCCACGGTCGACCCGGTGGTGTTGGCCGCGATGATCGTGGTCCGGTTGCAGACCGTCATCTCGCGGGAGACCACGCAGGGGGAGGCGGCGGTGCTCACCGTCGGCAGCATCGTCGCCGGGACCAAGAGCAATGTCATCGCGGACCATGCGGTGCTCGAGCTGAACGTCAGGACCTACGGTGACGCGACCCGCACCGCGATCTTGGGCGCCATCCGCCGGATCGTCGTCGCCGAATGCCACGCCTCCCGGTCGCTGAGGGACCCGGAGTTCGAGTTGTTCGACCGTTTCCCGCCCACCGTCAACAACCCGGACACCACCGCCTGGGTCGCGGCCGCCTTCGCCGAGCATTTCGGTGACCGCAGCCGGGTGATGCCGATGCAGACCGCAAGTGAGGACTTCAGCGACATCCCCACCGCCCTCGGCGTGCCGTACACGTACTGGGGTTTCGGCGGCATCGACCCGACACCTACCGCAAGGCAGAGCGGGCCGGGCGGGTGTCGGAGGATGTTCCGGTCAATCATTCGGCGACCTTCGCCCCGGTGATCCAACCCACTCTCGACACCGGCACCGAGGCGTTGGTCGTCGCCGCGCTGGCCTGGCTGTGACCACGCGGCGCGTGCCGCTGCCACGACACCGGTTCCCGATCCCGACACCATCAGGGGAGGGTTCAGGTTCCGATTGGTGACGAGGACGTCGGATATCACACGCATCGTGCGGTTTCGGCCAGCGGTTGGCACGTTCGTTTCCTGTCCAGCGCTGTCTGCCGGGTACACCCACTGTGATGGTTCGGGCGCTACCTCGATCTCTGCTACATGGGTACTAGAGACCATACGACTTGCCGATGATTTCTCGCTGAATCTCGTTGGTTCCACCGTAGATCGTGGCGCCCAGAGACACTCGCACGTGGTGCACCATGTCGAACTCGGTGGAGTAGCCGTAACCGCCCATCAGCTGCATGCCTTCGAGTGACATGCTCTTCGAGACCTCGGTGGCCTTGAGTTTCGCCATGGACGAGGCCCGGGACAGGTTTGTGGATCGACTCGGATCGTCTGCCTGCTGGGCGACGCTGTAGACGAGCAGGCGGGCGCATTCGATTTCGGTGGCGAGGTCGGCGATGCGGTGTTTGATGGCTTGGAAGGAGCCGACGGCTTGGCCGAACTGGGTGCGTTCGGTGATGAATGTCAGGCAGTCGTCGAAGGCGCGTTCGGCGGTGCCGAGCATTTGTGCGGCCAGGATCAGCCGCTCGGTGTCGAGTCCGGCCATCAGCTGCGGCCATCCCTGTCCTACTTCGCCGATCACGGCGTCGGTGGGCAGTACACAGTCGGTGAAGTACAGGTCGTTGACCTCCTCTCCGTTCATGGTGTCGATGCCCTTGATGGACAGGCCGGCAGTGTCGGACGGTACGTGGAACATGGTCAGTCCGTGGTGTTTTTTCTCGCCGCGGTCGGTTCTGGCCACCAGCAGGATGCTGTCGGCGAGGTGGGCGTTGGTGCACCAGGTCTTCTGGCCGTTGATTACCCAGCCGTCGGCGGTTCGCTCGGCGCGGCAGGTCATCGCGGCGACATCTGATCCTGCTCCCGGTTCGGACATCGCGATGGCCAGTGCCGCGCCGTCGGCGATTCGGGCCAGGACGGTCTTCTTCAGTTCTTCGTGTGCGAACCGGTTGTAGATGCCTCCGGTGATGAGGGTGGTGCCGTGCCATGGTATCGGTGCCATGCCCCGGGCGAGCTCCTCGAGCAGGACGCACAGGTCGACGTGGTTGCCGCCGGCGCCGCCGTACTCCTCGGGAACGTTGATTGCCGCCCAGCCGAGTGCGGCGACCCGCCGGTTGAGGTCGAGGCTGTGGGACTGGCGGCCGCAGTCGGTGAGTTTGTCTCGTTGTTCCCTGCTGCCCACCTCTCGGCGGCAGAATTCGCGGACCGCGGATCCGAATTCGTGTTGCTCATCGGTGAGCGTCACAGTCATTGTTTCTCCTGGCATGGGGGATTGGTGTGGAGGTATGGCTAATTCACTTCCGGTGGAGGTGAATTCGCAGATTTACACGGGGTCGCCGGCGGGAATGCGGGCGTCCAGACGCTCGGTGTCTCCGTCGTTGCCCTGGGTCTGGCGATGTGATGCGAAGCTATGGCGGACAGCGAACGCGGCGGTGAAGGACACCACGGCGGTGCCCACGAGGATCGCGGCGAGGGGCCACCAGTGCTCGGAGCCGTCGGTGGGGACCAGTGCCGCTGCGACGAGGGGAGTGGGCGCGGCCCACGCGACGCCGGCGAACGCGCTGCACAGCGCGACACCGCTGTAGCGGACCTCGGTGGGGAAGAGTTCGGCGGTCATGCTCGAGACCACGGCGTAGGTTGTGGCGTGGCCGAGGACGAGGGCGGTGGTGAACGCGATGATCATCAGAGCCATGTTTCCAGTGTTGAACAGTGCGAAGAGGGGGAAGGCGAACGCCCCCGTGAATACCACTCCGCTGACGAACACCGTCCAGGCCGAGAGCCTGTCGCAGAGGATCCCCACTCCGATCATGGCAGCGAGATCGATGATGGCGGCGATGAGCAGAATCATCAGGGTGTCGCTCTTGGTGAACCCGTGGATGTTCGTGGCCATTGTGAGCATGTACGTCGTGATCAGGTAGAACAGGACGATCACGCTGGCCTGCAGGCCGATACCGGCGGCGACCTTGCCCGGCATCGTTCGTATCACCGTCGCGATGGGGTTGCTCTTGACCGTGCCGACCTTCTTGGCCTCGGTGAACTCACTCGATTCCGACACGCCGAGCCTGATGATCATGCCGATCACCACGAGGACGAACCCGGCGAGGAACGGGATGCGCCATCCCCACGACAACAGCTGCTCGTTAGGCATCCGGGCGACGAAGTACATCACGATCGTCGCGAGGACGAGCGCGAGGGGGCTGGCGATCTGAGGTGCGGAGCCGTAGAGGCGGACACGCGACTTCGGCGCGTTCTCCACGCTCATCAGCACGGCACCGCCCCATTCGCCGCCGACGGCGACGCCCTGGAGGAAACGCAGCGCGGTCAGCAGGATCGGTGCCCAGATGCCGACCTGGTCCCACGTGGGTAGCAGGCCGATCAGGCCGGTGGAGGCACCCATGACGGTGAGGGTGGTGATCAGGGTCGTGCGTCGGCCGAGGCGGTCGCCGAGGTGCCCGAAGATGAAGGCACCCACAGGGCGGGCGAGGAACGCGACTCCGAGGGTGGCGAAGGACGCGAGGGTCCCGACGTTCGATGCGAGGGCGGGGAAGAAGATTTTCGAGAACACCAGGGTTGCTGCGGTGGCGTAGATGAAGAAGTCGAACCACTCGACGGTGGTGCCCACGAGGCTCGCGAGGAAGGCGCGCTTCTGTTGCTTGGTTCCGAAGGTGGAGGGGGTGGGTGTGGTCATGGCGGGTGCCCTTTCGGCGGGGAATTTTCGTGTGGTGCTGGGGAATTCCTTCGGTGAAGCGTTATCGATCGGTCAGAAGCGGGCGTGGCCGCCCGCGAGCACAGCGGTGGTGTCGATGCGCGCATCGAAGTCGATGCCGGCACCGGCGGCCTGCGCCCTGACGGTGAGGGTGTTGTCGGGAAGGACGGGGGCGGCGAACCGTGCACGCAACTCACTGAGCTCCCACGGCTGCGCTCCGGCCGCTTTCGCGACCATTCGTGACGCGATGCCGAGGGTGCACAGGCCGTGCAGGATCGGTCGGTCGAACCCGTATCCGGCAGCGACGTCGGGGTCGATGTGGACGGGATGCAGGTCGCCGGTGAGTCGGTAC
>NZ_JAAOQS010000078.1:0-45346 GCF_011603105.1 Rhodococcus sp. A14
GCAGCAGGCACTGGGTGAGAAGGTCGACGGTTCGACCCTGCGGGACGTGGAGCCTGCCGCGCTGTCGGCCACGAAGGTCCGCGTGTTCAACGCCAACGGCGAGCACGGCCAGGCGGCGCAGGTGGCCGCACAGCTCAGCGACTACGGGTTCGCGAGCGCGCCCGACGTCCAGGCGGGCAACGACCCGGTCTACGTAGACCAGAACATGCAGTGCCAGGGGCAGCTGCGATTCGGACCCAACGGCGCCGCCGCCGCGAGCGCACTCTGGCTGGTGGCCCCGTGTGCCGAACTCATCCAGGACACCCGCACCGACGACACGGTCGACCTCGCGCTCGGCACCTACTTCCGCAAGATCTCGCCGAACACCGACGCCGAAGAGGTCCTGCGGTCCCTGAAGGATCCGCCGCCCGGAAGCCAGCCCGCCCCCCTCGACATCGACCTGTTGAAGGCGGCGCGCACCGCCCGCTGCTGACCGGCGGTCACCGTTCCGGGATCGGGGCGTCCACCCCGATCCCGGCGAACAGCGCGTCCAGGGCGTCGGCGATGCCGGGGGCCGCGGCCACCACCACTTCGCCGTCCGCGCTCGACGTCTGCGGGGAAGGGATGCGTACGCGGGCCCCCGCCTCGGTCGCGATCAGCGACCCCGCGGCCCAGTCCCACGGGCTCAGCCCGTGTTCGAAATGAGCGTCGACACGACCGGCCGCAACCATGCACAGATCGAGGGCCGCCGAACCGATCCGGCGGATGTCGCGCACCCTCGGCAGGATGTCCGCGATGAGGGCGCCCTGTGCCTTGCGCCGCGCCGCGCCGTACCCGAATCCGGTGGCGAGCAACGCCATCGACACGTCGGTGACCGGGTTGCACCGGAGGTCGCTCACCCGCCCGTCCGCGTCGGTGAGGGTCGCCCCGCCGCCACGTGCCGCCGCGTAGGTCGATCGGGCCGCCACGTCGACCACGGCCCCGGCGACGGACACGCCGTCGATCTGGGCGGCCACGGAGACCGCGTACGCGGGGACGCCGTACAGAAAGTTCACGGTGCCGTCGATCGGATCCACGATCCACCGCACCTCGGCGACGGAATCCTCCTCTCCCCCACCTTCTTCGCCGAGGATCGCGTCGTCGGGGCGAAGCTCCGCGAGCCGGTCGCGGATGACCTGCTCGCTCTCGGTGTCGACCACCGTGACCGGGTCGGTCGGGGTGCTCTTCGACGCGACGGAATCGCCGGATCCCGCTCGCTTGCCGACGATTCCGAAGACCTCGGGCCGTCGCGCCCGGACGTGGGCGGCGGCCTCCTCGGCCACCGCCACGGCGACCTCGAGTAGTCGCCTGGGATCGGTGCCGACGTGGCCTGGTGCGGACTCTGAACTCTGGGGTGCATGCACCCACCCATCGGAACACACTTTCGCTGCCTCACACCACCGCTGACGTTTCGCACAGCTGGTGTCATCGCCCACCGAACACGCGTCGACACACTAGTGTGACGGGCAGCAGAACTGCGCCGGAGAACACGTCGTCGTCGACACGAAGGAGCACACGCCATGACCAAAACGGGGTTCGGTGTCGACGTCGGAGGCAGTGGCGTCAAGGGTGGCGTCGTGGATCTCGAGACGGGCCAGCTGGTCGGGGACCGGATCAAGCTCCTCACTCCCCAGCCGTCCACCCCGGAAGCGGTCGCGGAGACCGTCGCCGAGATCATCCGCCAGGCGGAATGGGACGGACCGGTCGGTATCACGCTGCCGAGCGTCGTCACCGGCGGTGTGGCGCGATCGGCCGCCAACATCGACAAGAAGTGGATCGGGACGGACGCCCGCGCGCTGTTCTCCGACGCACTCGGCGGCCGGCTCGTCACCGTCCTCAACGACGCGGATGCGGCGGGGATAGCGGAGGACGCGCTCGGCGCCGGCAAAGACGCGAAGGGTGTCGTCATCCTCCTCACGTTCGGCACCGGCATCGGCTCGGCGATCCTCCACGACGGCGTCCTGCTTCCCAACACCGAGTTCGGGCACATGGAGGTGGACGGCAAGGAAGCCGAGCATCGGGCGGCGTCCTCGGTCAAGGAGAAGAAGGATCTGTCGTACAAGGAATGGGCCGGCGAGGTGAGCCGTGTCCTCACCCGGTTCGAGAACCTACTGTGGCCGGATCTGTTCATCGCCGGCGGCGGAATCAGCCGGAAGAACGAGAAGTGGATCCCGCATCTGACCAACAGGACACCCGTCGTACCTGCTGCGCTCCTGAATACGGCGGGCATCGTCGGTGCTGCGCTCGCAATGGAAACGGGCATCGCTCCGTAACTAATTCGGATGGGTCGTTACAATGGAAGAGCCCGGCTGCGCGCCGGCGAAACCAGTAGACCTCTCCGCCGGATGACCACTCTGGCGTGACGCCGCACGACACCGTCACGAAAGGGCGTACGTGGCAGCCACCGATACACGTCAGACTGCTGATTCGACTTCGGAGTCAGGACCGGAAGCACCAGTCGGAGCGGCAGCCACCGGCACTGCTCCGGCAGCCGAGGAAGCTCCCGCGAAGAAGCCGGCGGCCAAGAAGGCTCCCGCCAAGAAGGCAGCAGCGAAGAAGGCTCCCGCCAAGAAGGCGGCAGCGAAGAAGGCGGGCGGCAAGAAGGCCACGGCCGGTAAGGGCGCGGACGGCGAGGACGTCGACGAAGACTCCGCCGACATGGAGGACATCGACATCACCGAGGGCGACCTCGCCGAGGTCGAGTCCGACGTCGTCGAGGTCGTCGCAGTCGGCGAGGACGAGGAGACCGAGGAGCCGTCCGAGAAGGACAAGGCCTCCGGCGACTTCGTGTGGGACGAGGAGGAGTCCGAAGCGCTCCGCCAGGCCCGCAAGGACGCCGAACTGACCGCGTCCGCCGACTCGGTCCGCGCCTACCTGAAGCAGATAGGCAAGGTCGCCCTCCTCAACGCCGAAGAGGAGGTCGAGCTCGCCAAGCGGATCGAGGCCGGGCTCTACGCGACCCAGATCATGCAGGAGCTGTCCGATTCCGGAGAGAAGCTCCCCGCCGCCCAGCGCCGGGACATGAGCTGGATCTGCCGCGACGGCAACCGCGCCAAGAACCACCTCCTCGAGGCGAACCTCCGCCTCGTCGTGTCGCTGGCCAAGCGCTACACCGGCCGCGGCATGGCGTTCCTCGACCTGATCCAGGAAGGCAACCTGGGCCTCATCCGTGCCGTCGAGAAGTTCGACTACACCAAGGGCTACAAGTTCTCGACCTACGCCACGTGGTGGATCCGTCAGGCCATCACCCGCGCGATGGCCGACCAGGCCCGCACCATCCGCATCCCGGTGCACATGGTGGAGGTCATCAACAAGCTCGGCCGCATCCAGCGTGAACTCCTGCAGGACCTGGGCCGTGAGCCCACTCCCGAAGAGCTCGCCAAGGAAATGGACATCACGCCCGAGAAGGTGCTGGAGATCCAGCAGTACGCTCGTGAGCCCATCTCCCTCGACCAGACGATCGGCGACGAGGGCGACAGCCAGCTCGGCGACTTCATCGAGGACTCCGAGGCCGTCGTGGCCGTCGACGCCGTGTCGTTCACCCTCCTGCAGGATCAGCTGCAGTCGGTGCTGGAGACGCTCTCCGAGCGTGAAGCGGGCGTCGTGCGCCTGCGCTTCGGCCTGACCGACGGACAGCCCCGCACCCTCGACGAGATCGGACAGGTCTACGGGGTCACGCGTGAGCGCATCCGTCAGATCGAGTCCAAGACCATGTCGAAGCTGCGCCACCCGTCCCGGTCGCAGGTGCTGCGCGACTACCTGGACTGACGAACACACCTCGATGCCCCCGGACTCCGAGCGAGTCCGGGGGCATCGTCGTGTGCGCCCGCGGCATCCGCCTACGGCCCGCTACGCGCTGGTGCGGACCCGGATCCAGGCCCCTGCCACCGGTTCGACCACCCGTGCCGCCACCGGGCCGATGACGGCCATCAGAAGGACATACGCGGTGGCGAGTGCCACGAGTTCGCTCTCCACCGCTCCGGCCGACAATGCCAGGCCTGCGATGACGATGGAGAACTCGCCGCGCGCGATCAGCGCGACCCCCGCCCGGGCCCGGCCCAGCCGCCCGACGCCCTGCTGTTTCGCCGCCCAGGCGCCGGTGACCATCTTCGTCAGCGCGGTGACGACGGCGAGCAGGACGGCCCAGCCGAGAACCGGTGGAATCGCCCGGGGGTCGGTGTTGAGTCCGAACACCACGAAGAACATCGCGGCGAACAGATCGCGGAGCGGTTCGAGGACGCGGCTCGCGTTGTGGGCGGTCGTACCGGAGATCGCGATTCCCAGGAGGAACGCCCCCACGGCGGCCGAGACCTGCATCGCCGAGCTGATCCCCGCGACGAGGAGCGCGGCGCCGAGCAGTTTCAGGAGCAGCGTCTCGCTGTCCGGGCTGTCCAGCAGGGCGGACACGTAGCGGCCGTACCGCAGGGCGATCACGAGGACGACCGAGATGACGACGAGGGAGATGCCCACCGCCTCGAGTCCACCGGCGAAACTGACGCCGGCGAGCAGAGCCGTCAGAATGGGCAGGTAGACGGCCATCGCGAGATCCTCGAACACGAGAATCGAGAGCACGACCGGCGTTTCGCGGTTACCGAGCCGACCCAGGTCGCTCAGCACCTTCGCGATGATGCCCGACGACGAAATGTAGGTGACGCCGGCCATCACGACCGCGCCGGTGGGTCCCCACCCCAGCATCAGTGCTACGACCGCTCCGGGCGCGGCGTTGAGGACAGCGTCCACGACCCCGGCCATCCACGACCGTCGCAACCCGGTGACGAGTTCCGACGCCGTGTATTCCAGCCCCAGCAGAAGCAGGAGAAGAACCACGCCGATCTCGGCCGCCAGGTGGCTGAACTCGCTGATGTCGCCGAGATTGACGAATCCGCCGCTGCCGAAGCAGAGTCCGCCGAGGAGATAGAACGGGATCGGCGACATGCCGAACTGAGCTGCCAGACGGCCCAGCAATCCGAGCGCGAAGAACACCGCGCCCAATTCGATGAGCGCGAGCGTGGTGGTGTTCACGGGACCGTCAGCCGTTGGCCAGAAGCTTGGCTGACGCGTCCAGTCCGTCTGTGGTTCCGACGGCGACCAGGAGGTCGCCGGAGGTGAGCAGGAAATCGGGCTTCGGTGACGGGTACACCTGACCGGCCCGCATGACCGCGACGATCGAGACTCCGGTGCGGGTGCGCATCGCCGTGTCGCCGAGCGGGCGGCCGTCGAACCGGGAGTCCTCCTTGATGTAGAGCTGCTTGGTGCGGATTCCGGGCAGGTCCCGGTGCTCCTCCTCCAGCTGCGCCACCAGTTGCGGTGCTCCCAGCAGGTTGCTGAGGACTGCCGCCTCCTCGGTGGTGAGCGGCACGGACGCAGCGCACGCATCGAGATCGTCGGCCTTCGAGACGATCAGATCGGTGCGACCGTCGCGGTGGGTGATGACACCGATGCGGCGACCGGCGGCGAGTTCGAAGTCCTTACGCACCCCGATACCCGGTAGTGGCGTCACTTCAACGTTCATGCCTCCACGGTAGACCGATCGGTGTGACCAACCGCGGAAGGCTCGCGTCAGTGCCGGGCCGGGAACATTCCGTCGGCGTCGGGGCGGTAATCCTCGACCGCGGTGACCGCCGTGACGGGCAGCGTCCCGTACAGGTGTGGGAACAGCATCGACGCCGGATCCGCCGGCACGCCCGGCTCCCACCTCACCGGCGCACCGAGCGCGGCGGGGTCGAGCCTCAGCAGGACGAGGTCCGTACGCCCGGCGAACAACCTGTTGGCGGGCAGATGCACCTGGGCCGGCGTCGAGAGGTGCACGAAACCGTCCGCGGCGAACGTCGCGGGCACTCGACTGCCTTCGCGTTCCGCGGTGCGCCATTCCTCGCGGCTGCAGATGTGGACCAGCTGGTCTTCGGATTTCACACGGTGAGACTAGCGTCACGCCCCGGAACGAATCAGCTGTCAGCGAACTCGGACCGCGCGGTCTGTTCACATCTGCGCTCGTCACGTCCCTGACTGGGCGTTTCCGGCGGGTTTCGTGTGTGATGCAACACTGAGAAACGCCGATGGGAACAACGCGTAAACCCCAAACGTCTGACAGAGTAGATCCACCGCGCCACCCCCGACGCGGCGGACCAAGGCCCCAGGCACTCGGCGTCAGTCGAAGCCAGTACGGAGGAGTCATGCCCGGAACACTGACCAGCCCCCCGTTGACCGCAGCCGACCGGTGCGACCGGTGCGGTGCGGGAGCCCGCGTTCGCGCGGTACTTCCGACCGGAGGAGAGTTGCTCTTCTGCGGTCACCACGCCAACGAGCACGCAGACCGCCTTCGCGAGATGAACGCCACGATCGTGTCCGAAGCCGAAGCTGCAATCTGATACGTCAGCCGGGTGACCCGTCCCAGGCTCACCTATTCAGCAAAGAGACCGGCGAGTGCGATGCACTCGCCGGTCTCTCTTTACGTTCGCGTCACCGAGTGACGGCGGTCACCACTGTCGCAGGGTGGAGATCCGCTCGGTGAGCTGCTCGACGGTGGCGATCGCCGTGGGCGGGCCCCCGCAGACGCGACGCAGTTCGCCGTGGATGGTGCCGTGCGGCTTGCCCGTCCGGTGGTGGTGCATCGCGACGAGACTGTTCAGTTCCCGACGCAGCTGCGCGAGCTGTCCGGCGGCGGCCACCCGGTCCGCGACCTGGGGCACGGGCGTGTGCACGGGCGCGGGGGCGGGCTCCTGCTTGTCCAGCTGCTCCGACTGACGCTGACGGAGCAGCGCGCGCATCTGATCGGCGTCGAGCAGTCCGGGCAGACCCAGGTAGTCGGCCTCCTCGTCGGAGCCCGAGAACGTGGCCGTCCCGAAGGACGACCCGTCGTAGATCACCTGGTCGAGCTCGGCATCCGCGCCGAGCGAGGTGAACGCCTTCTCCTCCTCGCCGAGCTCGTCCTTCTGCTTGTTCGCGTCGGCGAGAAGATCGTCGTCGAAGCCGTCCTTCTCCCGATGGGGCTTGCCGAGCACGTGGTCGCGCTGCGCCTCGAGCTGGCTGGCCAGGTCGAGCAGCACCGGAACCGACGGGAGGAACACGCTCGCGGTCTCGCCCTTGCGACGGGACCGCACGAAACGCCCGATCGCCTGCGCGAAATAGAGCGGGGTGGACGCACTGGTCGCGTACACACCGACGGCCAGGCGGGGAACGTCGACGCCTTCCGACACCATGCGGACGGCGACCATCCACTTCTGGGTGCTCGCCCCGAACTCGGCGATCCGCTTGGACGCCGTGGGGTCGTCGGAGAGCACCACGACCGGATCTTCCCCGGTGACCGCCTTCAGGGTCTGCGCGTACGCACGGGCCACGGTCTGGTCGGTGGCGATCACGAGACCCCCGGCGTCGGGCATGCCGCCCGTGCGCAGCTGGCCGAGCCGGGTGTCTGCGGCGTGCAGGACCGCGGGAATCCAGTCGCCCGACGGATCCAGGGCCGTTCGCCACGCCCGGGCCGTCTGCTCCGCGCTGAGCGGCTCACCGAGTCGCGCAGAGAACTCCTCGCCCGCGTTGTTCCGCCAGCGTGCCTCGCCGGAGTAGGCGAGGAACACGACGGGCCGGACGACGCCGTCCGCGAGGGCGTCCGAGTACCCGTAGGAGTGATCCGCCTTCGAACGCATCAGACCCTCGCGATCGGGTTCGTATGTCACGAACGGGATCGCACTGTCGTCGCTGCGGAACGGCGTACCGGTCAGGGCGAGGCGGCGGGTGGCGTCACCGAACGCCTCCCGGATGGCGTCACCCCAGCTCTTCGCGTCGCCACCGTGGTGGATCTCGTCGAGGATGACCAGCGTGCGGCGGCTCTCGGTGCGGACCCGGTGCTTGAACGGGTGGGAGGCGACCTGCGCGTACGTCACCACGACACCCTGGTAGTCGCTGGACGTCTGTCCCGTCGAGTTCGAGAAGTACGAGTCCAGCGCGATGCCGTTGCGCGCAGCCGACTCGGCCCACTGGTGCTTGAGGTGCTCGGTCGGTGCGACCACGGTCACCTGATCGACGGTGCGGTCGCGCAGCAACTCCGACGCGACCCGCAGCGCGAACGTGGTCTTACCGGCGCCCGGCGTCGCGACCGCGAGGAAGTCCTGCGGTCCGGTCGACAGATACTTCGTCAGCGCACGACGCTGCCAGGCGCGCAGTGATCCTGCGGGTCTGGCAGGTTCTGTCTGTGCGAGGTAGGCCTCGGTGCCCACGATCTGCGCTGCCTCGGTTTCCATTCTCGGCGCCGACTGGGAGCCCACTGTCTCAGCACTCACGGGCTGCCCTCCGCTGGCATGGCACTGTTTGCTCGCACTCCTCGGTATTCGATCGACATGTCCGGGTCCAGACCCGAAGGCGCTGTCCGTCAAGGAGCCTAGCGTCCGGATCCGACGCGGACCGCATTCGCGACATCCGATAGTGACAGATTTGTCGCGACACGAGGACAGCAGCGGTGGGCAACCGGGCGTGTCCTCAGGGATGCTGGAAACATCATGACCGAAACACCCTCGACAACGCCGCAGAGTGGCGGTGACCCACCCCGGTCCGGGTGGCATCCGCTACGTCGTGCACTGAGCGTGATCGGTCGCACAGCGAGCAAGGCCTGGGACGATTCGATCTTCGGAAAGGCGGCCACGGCGGCGTTCTGGCAGACACTGTCGCTGCCTCCGCTCCTGCTGGGGCTCCTCGGAATGCTCGGCTACGTCGGCGGCTGGTTCGGACCCGACACCGTCGACATCATCCAGTCGAAGATCATCAACTTCAGCGGGACGGTGTTCAGCGACAGCGTCGTCGAACAGATCATCCGCCCCACCGTCGGCGACGTACTCGAACGTGGGCGCCCCGAGATCGTGTCACTGAGCTTCCTGCTGTCCCTGTGGGCCGGCTCCTCCGCCATTTCCACGTTCGTGGACTCGATCGTCGAGGCCCACGGCCAGCAGGAGGCGCGGCACCCGGTGTGGCAGCGCGTGTTCGCACTGCTGCTCTACGTGATGTTCCTGATCCTCGCCGTGTTCACCCTGCCGCTGGTCGCGCTGGGGCCGACGCTCGTCGGCAGAGTGCTCCCGGAGGCGTGGCGCACGATCGGGACGGAGATCGTCGACACGTTCTACTACCCCGGCGTGGGCCTGTTGCTCATCGTGGGCCTGACGACGCTGTACAAGGTGGCACTGCCCCGGTCGCTGCCCTGGCACCGGCTGCTCGGCGGCGCGCTCGTGGCGGGGGTGTTCTTCCTCGGCGCGAGCACCTGCCTGCGCCGCTACCTCTCCTGGGTGGCCGGAACCGGATACACGTACGGGGCGCTGGCCACGCCGATCGCGTTCCTGCTGTTCACGTTCTTCCTGGGTTTCGCGGTGGTGCTCGGCGCCGAGTTCAACGCCACCGTCCAGGAGTTCTGGCCCGCCCGTGCCACCCGCATCGACCAGATGCGGGATTGGATCGCCGCACAGGCCGAGAGTTCGCCGTCGACGGGTCCGGTGACCAGCCTCACACGTCGCATCGCCACCGGTCCGATCAAGGTCGTCGGCGACCGTGCCCGTCCGGATGCGGGCGAGCCGGAGCCCGGGAACGACGACGAGCCCGACGGCCCGGTACGAGAACCTCCCGAGCCACCGGGTGTGCGACGAGCGCCGGTGAAGCCTCAGTCGCCCTTGCGTAATCCTTCGTAGATCTTCTTGCAGTCGGGGCAGACCGGCGATCCCGGCTTCGCGGACTTCGTCACCGGAAACACTTCGCCGCACAACGCGACGACGTGAGTGCCCATGACGGCGCTCTCCGCGATCTTGTTCTTCTTGACGTAGTGGAAGAATTTGGGAGTGTCGTCATCGGTCGACTCGTCGGTGGTGACGTCGGGCCGTTCCTTGGTTTGAGTGCTCACCCCTCAATAATGCCGCAACCGGCCGACGAACCCACCCCCTGTGTGCATTTGCCGCCCGACAGTGGAACAGTGGAGTCATGGCACGAAGTGCAGGGTTCGGTGGGTCCCACGACGCCGGCTCCCCGAGCAATCCGGTTCTCATCACCGAGGCGGCGCGATCCATCGAGGATCAACATCGCGCCCGTGTCCGCAAGTACCTGCTCATCATGTCCTTCCGGTTCCCCGCGCTGATCTTCGCGGCGGTGGCGTACGGCATCTGGGAGAACCCGTGGATCTCGATGGCGATCATCGGTGTGTCGATCCCGCTGCCGTGGATCGCGGTTCTCATCGCCAACGACCGCCCGCCGCGCACCAAGGACGAGCCCAGCCGGTACGACCACCGCGAGTCGCCGTCCACCGCGCTGCCCGCGCCGCCGCACCACACGATCGAGGGCTGACACAGTCGGGCGTGCTGCAACAATGCACGGGTGAACCGTGACGAGCTGCTGTCGATCTGCCCCTCTCTGCGTGCGGCCCTCCGCCGCAACCGGTACGACACGGACACCCTGCTCGATGCGCTGGGCCCCGAGGTCCATGCGGCGCTGAGCCGCAACGAGCCGGTCCCGGTACGCCGGGCCAGCGCGGCCTGCGGCGAACTCGGCACCCTGATCCGCCTGTTCCTTCTCACCGACGACTGTCCCGTCAGCGAGGTGGCCGCGGCGCTGTCCCCGCTGCCGGTCGAAGACGCCGTGGCGGCCGGCCTGCTCGAATCCGACGGCGACGTCGTCCGGGCAGCCCTCGACCTTCGTCCGATGGACATCGGCGGGGGCAACCGCTGGGTGCTCTCCGACCTCGACGGCTCACTCCGCCCCCGCGAGACCCCCGTCGACCACGTCATCGGCGTCGGGCACGCGTCGCTGTCGCTGCTGCAGGCCACCCCGACCGCGCCGGTCGGGACGCTGCTCGACGTCGGGACCGGTTGCGGCATCCAGGCCCTGCACGGCGCGTCCTACGCCGACTCGGTCACGGCCACGGACCTGAACGTCCGTGCCGTCGATCTGGCGGCCGTCACGGCGGCACTCAACGAGGAAGAGATGGAACTGCTCGCCGGGTCGTGGTTCGATCCGGTCGAGGGCCGCACGTTCGATCAGGTCGTGGCCAATCCGCCGTTCGTCGTCAGCCGCGCCCGGGTGGGTCACACCTACCGCGACTCCGGACTCGACCTCGACGGCGCGAGTGAGCTGATGATCTCCCGCGTGGCCGACTATCTCGCGCCCGGCGGCACGGCGGCGCTGCTGGCGTCCTGGATCCACGTCGAGGGCGAGGACTGGCGCGCCCGGGTGGCCTCCTGGCTTCCCGCCCACGGGATCGATGCGTGGGTGGTGCAGCGGGATGTCGCGGACCCGGCCCTGTACGTCGGCACCTGGATGCGGGACGGCGGCCTCGACACCCGGGACCCGGCCACCGCGACCATTGCCGAGGACTGGCTGGATCACCTCGCGAGCGCCAACGTCGAGGGGGTCGGCTTCGGGTTCGTCTACCTGCGCCGGACCGACGCACCCACCGATCTGATGGCGGAGGATCTCACCCACGGCTTCAGCGACCCCTTGGGCGCGGAGGCGCTCGCGTACTTCGAGCGGGTGGCGTGGCTGCGCGACCACGACGTGCTCACCGCGCGTTTCCGTGTCGAGGAGAGCACCGCCCTGGAGCGGGTGTTCCTGCCCGGCGACGAGGGATGGAACCAGGTGGTCGCCCGGCTGCACCGGGGGAACGGCCCGGCGTGGCAGCACGAGGTCGACGATCTCGTCGCCTCGCTCGTCGCGGGCATGCGCGGTGACGGCCTCGTGCTGGGCGAACTGATCGAGCTTCTCGCCGCCGCCCACGGCGTCGACGCCGAGGAACTCGCGCAGTCGGCCGTGCCGCTCGTGCACGCTCTCGTCCGGCACGGACTCGTGCTTCCCGCGTAGCCGCCGGGTTCCCGATCCGTGGCCCTTATACGTGTTCTCAGCAACTTCTCAGGACTGAATCGAGGAACCCGCAGGTCACAGCGCCTTCACAAATTACCGGCCGGGAACTTTCCCAGGCCTTCGGTGCGTTGATCCATATGAGACACCACCGATGAGGAGGCAAGTCATGACAAGCCCCAGCACCACTACTCGCATTCGCCCCAGCGCTGCCGATCTGGACGCCCAGAGCCCCGCTGCCGACCTGGTCCGCGTCTACCTGAACGGAATCGGCCGCACAGCTCTGCTGACGGCCGCAGACGAGGTAGAACTGTCCAAGCGAATCGAGGCTGGGCTGTACGCCGCGCACATCCTGGAGACCGGGAAGCGACTCTCTCCCGCCAAGAAGCGGGACCTCGCGACGGTCGTCCGTGAAGGACAGTCAGCCCGCGCACACCTCCTCGAGGCCAACCTGCGGCTCGTCGTCTCACTCGCCAAGCGGTACACCGGACGCGGCATGCCCCTGCTGGACCTCATCCAGGAGGGCAACCTGGGTCTGATCCGCGCGATGGAGAAGTTCGACTACGCGAAGGGGTTCAAGTTCTCGACGTACGCCACCTGGTGGATTCGTCAGGCGATCACCCGCGGCATGGCCGACCAGAGCCGGACGATCCGGCTCCCAGTGCACCTCGTGGAGCAGGTCAACAAGCTGGCCCGTATCAAGCGTGAGCTGCATCAGCAGCTCGGGCGTGAGGCGACGGACGACGAGCTGGCCGAGGAGTCGGGCATCCCGGCGCACAAGATCGCGGATCTCCTCGACCACAGCCGCGACCCGGTGAGCCTCGACATGCCGGTCGGCAACGACGAGGAAGCTCCCCTGGGCGACTTCATCGAGGATTCCGAGGCCACGTCGGCGGAGAACGCCGTGATCGCCGGTCTTCTGCACAGCGACGTGCGCAGCGTGCTGGCCACCCTCGACGAGCGTGAGCAGCAGGTCATCCGGCTGCGTTACGGTCTCGACGACGGTCAGCCGCGCACTCTCGACCAGATCGGCAAGCTCTTCGGGCTCTCCCGCGAGCGGGTCCGCCAGATCGAGCGCGAAGTGATGGGCAAGCTGCGTCAGGGCGACCGCGCCGAGCGGTTGCGCTCCTACGCCAGCTGACGAGAACCTCCCACCGGAATCAGCGCCGGTGCCGGTCGTACGCGACCGGCACCGGCGTTGCGCTGTCTGCGAGGCGGGGTGACCGGTCAGCGCAGGCGTCGGGGCCCGAGGTCGGCGACGCTGGGCTCCGGGCCGATCCGCACACGCGAATCGGTGATCTGCGCGCCCTCGGCCGATGCGAGCACGGGTTCGCAGGCCAGTTCCCGCACCTCCGGGAGGTCGTCCGCGAGAGCCGAGATCCGCTGCACGAGGTCGACGAGAGCCGATTTGTTCACCGGGACCGCGCTGCGGTAGCCGGACAGCAGCGGTGCGGCTTTCGGTGCGTCGATCAGTTCCGTTGCGGCGTCCTCGGTGAGGGGCAGGACCCGGTAGGCGCGGTCGCCGAGGAGGTCGGAGATCACGCCGGCGAGTCCGAACGAGATGAGCGAACCGAACGACGGGTCGTCCTGGACGCCCACCACACAGCCGATTCCCTTCGTGGCCATCCGCTGCACGTGGAGTAGCGGTTCACCGGACGCGGCGGCGAGGTCGCGGTAGGCCCAGCGGACCGAATCGGGCCCGACCAGATCGAGGCGGACGCCACCGAGGTCCGGCCGGTGCCGCCACTGCTCCCCCGTCGCCTTCACCGCGACCGGGTACCCCAATTCCTCGGCGGCCTGCACGGCCTCGTCTTCGGTGGTGGCGGAACGGAATTCCACGACATTCACGCCGTAGCACGCGAGGAGTTGCGATGCCTCGAAGTCCGACAGCCAGCGTCCGGACGACGTCCCCAGCCAGCCGTCGACCATCGTTTTCGCCCGCTCCGGATCGATCCCATTGGGGCGCACCACTTTCGAGGACGGTTTGCTCTTCCACGCCGAGTACCGCCAGGCGCGGGCCAGTGCCAGCGCCGCACGTTCCGGACCGGGATAGGAGGGAACCGAACCGCGCGTCGGGTGCCCGTCCTCACCCCGGACCGCCAGGACGTCGGGCACACCCTCCGCCGCGAGGAACGTCGTGAGGACGGGTTTGTCGGCGTCCCGCACCGCCTCCCGCAGCGCCTGGGCATAGGGTTCGACGGGAACGGCGACCGGTGGTACGAACACGGCGATCACCGAATCGACGTCGAAGGACGTGAGCGCTGTCCGCACGGCCGCCGCGAACTCCTCGGGACCGGCCTGCGGACCGAGGTCGACGGGGTCGCCGACCTGCAGACCCTCACTGCGTGCCGCGTCCGCGGCGAGCACACCGAGGGCGGTGGAGTTCCCGACCACGGCGAGCCGGGGTCCCGCGGGCAGCGGCTGATATCCGAACAGCAGCGCACAGTCGAACAGCTGGGAGATCGACCCGACCTGCACGACACCGGCCTGCTCGAAGAGGGCGCGGACGATCGAATCGTCCATCTCGCCACCGCTGGCCGCCAATGCGGGCGGGACGGCGTGCCTGCCGCTCTTGACCGCGACGATCGGCTTGTTCCGTGCCACCCGGCGCGCGATGCGCGAGAACTTGCGGGGGTTGCCGAAGCTCTCCAGGTACAGCAGCACCACCTCGGTGGCCGGATCCGAATCCCAGTACTGCAGGAGGTCGTTGCCGGAGACGTCGGCGCGGTTTCCCGCGGAGACGAAGGCGGACAATCCGATTCGGCTCCGCGCGGCCTCGTCGAGGATCGCGATGCCGAGCGCGCCGGACTGGCAGAAGAATCCGACGTTGCCCGGGCTGGGCAGCACCGGTGCGAGGGTGGCGTTCAACGAGACCTCGCTGTCGTTGTTGGCCACACCGAGCGCGTTGGGACCGATCAGCCGCATCCCGTGCGCTCGGGCGGCGTGGACGAGGCGACGTTCGGACTGCCGTCCGTCCATCCCGGTTTCACTGAATCCCGACGACACGACGACGAGTGCCTTGACCCCCTTGTCCAGGCAGTCGTCGAGGACGGCGTTGATCGACTCGGCGGGTACCGCGACGACGGCGAGATCCACCTCGTCGGGGATGTCGCGAACCGACGGGTACGCCCGCACTCCGTGGACCGAACGGTGCTCGGCGTTGACCGGGTACACCGGGCCGGTGAATCCCGCCCGCAGCAGGTTGGTCAGCACGGCGTTGCCGACCTTCGCCCGGTCGGTGGACGCACCGATCACCGCGACCGACCGCGGACTGAGCACGTTGCGCATGCTGCGCGCCTCGGCGGCCCGCTCGCGGGAATTGCGCACGGACACCATCGCTTCGGTGGGGTCGATCGCGAACTCGAGCTTGAGTACTCCGCCCTCGAAGCTGCGGCTCACCTGATATCCCGCCTCGCGGAACACCGTCACCATGTTCCGGTTCTCGGCGAGAACCTCGGCGACGAACATCGTCAGGCCGTTCTCCGCGGCCGCCGCGGCGAGATGCTCGAGCAGGATGGGCCCGAGTCCGCGGCCCTGATGCGCGTCGGCGACGACGAACGCCACCTCCGCGGACTTGCCGTCCCCCTCGCCGATGAGCCGCTCGTACCGGCCGACGGCGATGATCTCGTCCCCGAGCAGCACCACGAACGCCACCCGGTCGTGGTGATCGACCGTGGTGAAATGAACGATGTCCCGTTGCGACATGGTCGGGTAGGGGCCGAAATACCGCAGATAGCGGGTGCGTTCGGAAAGCTTCGAGTGGAACGCGACGAGTTTGTCCGCGTCCTCCGGCACGATCGGCCGTAACGCCACCGCTCCGCCGTCCGCCGCCAGCACGTCGGCGACCCAGTGCCGCGGGTAGTTGTGCGCGGCGTCGGGTTTCCCCTTCGCCTCGGTCGTGACCGCCGCCCCGGCGCCGCCCGACGTCTCCGCGCTCGCCGACGTCTGGATGCCGTCGGTGGTCTCGCTGCCGTCCGTCGGCTCAGTCACGGGGATCCTCCGGGTCGAGTCCGAGTAGCGGGAAGCAGGCGCGGCGAGTGGCGATGACGGCCGAGTCGATCCGCGTCAGGGCGCGATCGACCGAGGGGATCCCGGTTTCCGGTGTGCCACCGGGACCGTCCCAGGGCCGGTAGTCGACCTCGCCGCCGTCGCCCATCGTGTCCGGCAGGTCCACGCTGGGTGCGAGCGCGTGCGCCCGCTCCTGCCAGGCCTCGGGTACGGCACGGCGCGTGTCGATCTCGCGGTCGAGCGCGGCGGCGATGAGGTGGGTCCACGCGCGCGGGACGACGCGGACGAGGCCGTAACCGCCGCCGCCGACGGCGAGCCAGCGTCCTTCGGCGTAGCGGTCGGCGAGATCACGCATCGCGAGGAACGCGGCCCGCTGGCCGTCGACCGTCAGGGCGAGGTCGGCCAGCGGATCCTCGCGGTGGCTGTCGACACCGCACTGGCTGATCACGATCTGGGGCCGGAACGACGCGAGTGCACCCGGGACGACGGCGTGGAAACCGCGCAGCCACAACGCATCGACGGTGCCGGGCAGCACAGGGAGGTTGACGGCGGTGCCCTCCCCCGATCCCTCACCGACCTCGCTCGACCACCCTGTGTTGGGCCAGAGCGTCGCCGGATGCTGGTGGAGCGAGATCGTCAGGACGCGGGGGTCGTGCGCGAACGCGTGCTGCACCCCGTCCCCGTGGTGCGCGTCGACGTCGATGTAGGCGATCCGGTCGAAACCGTGGTCCAGCAGCCAGGAGATCGCAATGGCGACATCGTTGTACACACAGAAGCCGGAGGCCCAGTCGGGCATCGCGTGGTGCATGCCACCGCCGATACTCACCGCGCGGCGTGTGCGTCCCGCTGCGATCTCCTGCGCCGCGGCGAGGGAACCGCCCGCGAGGATCGCGCTCGCCTCGTGCATCTGGGGGAAGACCGGATTGTCCTCGGTGCCGAGCCCGTGCGGGGCGTCCGCACCGAGCACACCCGACGTCGCCGAGTGCCCGGCCTGCTTGACTGCTTCGACGTACGCGGGAGTGTGGATCCGCAACAGGTCTGCGTCCGAGGCGGCGTCGGGCCGCAACAGTTCGACGCCCTCCAGAATCCCGAGGCTGCGGGCGAGCGACATGGTCAGCTCGAGCCGGGTGGGATTCATCGGGTGGTCCGCACTCCACCGATAACTGAGATAGTCCGGACTCCACACGACTGCACGGTGCGATACCAGTGCAGCCGAATCCTCCCCGGAACTGAACGACGCGGTCATGAACTCACGCTACTGGTCCCCCGCGGAGGGTGCGAGCAGACCCCGGCACGACCGGCACCGACGCGCTGCGGGGACGGACGGCGCCGGTGGCGGGCAATCACCGGTAGAATCAACCGAGACGAAGGGGTGTGAGTGTGAAGGATCTGGTCGACACCACGGAGATGTACCTCCGGACGATCTATGACTTGGAAGAAGAGGGCGTCGTCCCACTTCGAGCACGTATTGCCGAACGACTCGAGCAGAGCGGTCCCACGGTCAGCCAGACCGTTGCCCGGATGGAGCGTGACGGTCTCCTCCTGGTCGCCGGTGACCGCCACCTGGAACTGACGGAGAAGGGCCGCGAACTCGCGGTGTCGGTGATGCGCAAGCACCGCCTCGCCGAACGACTGCTGGTCGACGTCATCGGCCTCAAGTGGGAAGAGGTCCATGCGGAGGCGTGCCGCTGGGAGCACGTCATGAGCGAGGAAGTCGAGCGGCGCCTGGTGGAGGTGCTCAACAACCCAACTACTTCGCCGTACGGCAACCCTATTCCCGGGCTCGCGCTGCTCGGGCTGGACCGCCCGGTCGACGCCCCCGAGACGCTCATCCGGCTTACGGACGTGCCGCCCGGCAAGCCGACCGCTGTCGTCGTCCGGCGCCTCGCGGAGCACGTGCAGTCCGATCCGGACGTCATCGGGCAGCTGCGCGAGGCGGGCGTCGTCCCGGACGCGCGCGTCACCGTCGAGACCAAGCCCGGTTCGGTCACCATCACGGTGCCCGGCCACAGCGGGTTCGATCTGTCCGAGGAGATGGCACACGCCGTCCAGGTGAAGCAGGTACAGGGATAGTCGATGAAACTTCTGGTCACCGGCGGCGCCGGCTACGTCGGCAGCGTCTGCAGCACGGTCCTGCTCGAACGCGGACACGAGGTCGTCATCATCGACGACCTTTCCACGGGTAACGCCGACGCGGTGCCGCTCGGTGCCGAGTTCGTCGAGGGCGACGTCGCGGAGGTGGTGTCGGACGTGCTCGGCACGAGCGGCACACCCCGCTTCGACGGCGTCCTGCACTTCGCGGCGCAGTCGCTCGTCGGCGAGTCCGTCCAGTACCCGGAGAAGTACTGGCGCGGCAACGTCGTCACCACGCTCGAACTTCTGGAGGCCATGCGGCATTCGGGGACACGGAAACTCGTGTTCTCGTCGACCGCCGCGACATACGGCGAGCCGGAGCACTCGCCAATCACGGAGGCCGATCCGACCCGTCCCACCAATCCGTACGGGGCGACGAAACTCGCGATCGACCATGCCATCACGTCGTACTCGGTGGCTCATTCGCTCGCAGCGACCAGCCTGCGGTACTTCAACGTCGCGGGAGCGTACAAGTCGGCCGGCGAGAACCGGGTCGTCGAAACGCATTTGATTCCTCTCGTGCTCCAGGTGGCGCTCGGTCAGCGGGAGAAGATCTCGATCTTCGGAACCGACTGGCCGACTCCGGACGGAACGGCGATCCGCGACTACATCCACGTGCTCGACCTCGCCGAGGCGCACGTGTTGGCACTGGAGTCGTCGATCGAGGGAAGGCACCGCATCTACAATCTCGGCAGCGGTGCGGGTTTCAGTGTGCGCGAAGTCATCTCGGCGTGCGCTCGGGTCACCGGGCTCCCCATTGCGGTCGAGGACGCACCACGCCGGGCCGGTGATCCCGCCGTGCTGGTGGCGTCGAGTGATCGTGCGATCGCGGAGCTCGGGTGGCGGCCGGAGCACACCGACCTCGACGAAATCGTCGCCGACGCCTGGGCATACCTGCAGGAGCTGGGCGACCGGTCGCACGCGGCACGTCGGTGACGCCGACTCGGTCCGCGATTCAGCGGGGCAGCACGACACCTATCGCTTCGGCTCGCTCGTAACCGACGTCGGCCAGGCCCCGCACCTCGGTCGGCCGGAGTCCTGAGTGCGGTGCACCGTTTAGCAGGGTGGCCAACGCGATGCCGGCGAACGGCCCGTCGCCAAGAAGGTAGGCGCAGTATCCGAGCAGCGCCGCCGGGTTCGCGCGCTCCGGGCCCGGGAGGTTGCGGCGACGAGAATCCACAATTGACCGCGAACTCCTTGCAGTCAGCCGAATCGACGCCTATCTGGGCATGCCCGCATCGGAGTGTGCGGGAGCGAACGCCGGAGACGGTGAAGCAGTGTATTGCCGGGTGTCGGGCTCGACAGGGCATGTGCCATCGCTAGCCAATCAGGAACAGATATTGCGGACGGCGATACTGGTGAGATCTATCGGGTCTACAAGGATCGCGGTTCGGTCTGCAGGAGCGGCGGGCGGGGCGCGGGGCGGATTCTTGACGACGCGGCCGAGGGTCGGTTCGCGGTGGTGCGGGTGGTGTGGGCGAGATCGATTGCCCCGGTCGGACGGTCGGTCCGCCTGCGGACTCCCTCCGAGGCTAAATGTCGGAGGTCGGCGTTACAGTCGAGATCTTGGGACCGGGGCGACAAATCGCTGGTGAAGGAGTTGATGGATGATGTCATGGCGTCGCTGGCATCGTTGTCCGGCCGGTTCTATCAGCTGCGGTCGAAACAGTATCAACACCGGCTTCGGGGCGGCGCCGCCGCACGGCTGGAACGGTGTACCCGGTGAGCATCTCGGATTGCGGGTCATCTCGGAAAGTGGAGGCGCTCGTCGATCACGACTTGTGCCCGGTAACGGGGGCAACGAAACTCGGCCTTGGGATGGGTAAGATGGGTGCCGCGATACGCGCCCACGAGGCGAGGCGGGTGGACGAGGAATATCCGAACCTGATCCGGAGCGAGCCGGACTTCAGGCACCTCGAATCCGAACAGCGCCGCCGCTGTACCGAAATCGAGATGCGTACAGTCCGCTACGTCGCTTTCCGTGCGGTGAATGACCTTTCCCGGGGGCCATCGGCGGACGATCTCTCCGGCGGAGAGCTGTCCGCCTTGCGGGTTGCGGGAGTTGATCCCGGCGATCACAGCACCTGGCCGCTACACACCTCCGGATGCCAAGGCACCCGCACAAAATTCGGAATTCCTTGCTGCGGCCGCGACTACTGCCGTCAGCTGGGCGCGACCCGGTTCGTTCGACTGTGCTTCGTTCCTGATCGACCAGCATGACCGGGCCGGGATCGACCGCGCCGCGGCAGTTCGCGTTCACCACACGCGCACACATGGCGGTCGACGACGCGACCGGTGAGCCGATCGGCCTCGACGACGTCGACACCCGGGTCGGGTGGCTCCTCGACCTGATCACCGCGGCTGGCGCCGAGTTGGTGTCACGCCTGTGGCAGCCGGCGACGTTCGATGTGCTCGCCACTGGCCTGGACCGCCACGATCGCAGACTGCCCGCACAAGGCCATGTCGCCGCGGCCCGCCTCGGCTGGAACCCGCGCTATCCGGACGGAATCTACGTGCCGTCCAGGGTGGGCAGGGTGGTGACGGCGCACGTTGTGGCGACCCTACGGACCCTGACATTCCGGGACACCGCTATCGCGGCACTGTCGGCCCGATTCGATCCAGCCACCGGGGCTGTGGCACCGTCGACCGAGTCGGCGGACTACGTGCCGCCGGGCTTCGTCCGAGGCGTGCAACGTCAACTCGCCGCACACGCCCGCCGCAGCGGCGCGGCACCGGCCGACCGGTTGCGGATCACCGACGTCCAGGGCCCGCCACAGACGAGCGCGATGGCCCAGCTGTCGGCCGCCGACCGGCAACTCGCACAGATCACCATGACAAAACGTGAACTGGTGTTGACGGTGAAGCTGCCCACCAGTCCCGCCCCGGCGGGGCGGGCGCAGTGGCGGCGGGTGCGGCTGACCGCCGCCATCCCCGCGCACCTGCACGGCCGGGCGGTCACCGACTGGCATCTGCCGACCCTGGTCCTCGACCGCCGGGGCCTGCTCTGGCGGTGCGCCGCGACCGAACTCGTCCCCGTAAACGACCCGAAATCGGCCACCGTCGCGGTCGGGGTCGATTGGTCTCCGTCCACGCTGGGTGCGGCCGCGATCGCAGCCGAGGGCCCAAGCGGGTTGTCCTCGGACTATCGGGGCTGGACCTACGACGACCGCGGGCTCGGAATCAAACTGGGGCGCCTGCAGGCCGAGGGGCAGATGCTGCACCGTAAGGCGGCCCGGTTGACCCGGCTGGCCGCCACCGCCCCACCTGAGGTCCGCGCCCTGCTGGAGGAGAAGATCGCCGTCCTGAACGAGCATCGCGAGGCGGTGGGCGTCAAGAGAGGGAGGATCAACCGGGAACTGGCGTTCCACTTCGCCCGCCAGGTCACCGACTACGCCGCCGCCGCGGATGCGGAGATGATCGCGGTGGAGGATCTGACCACTCTCGAGACTCGGGACCACGGGCGGGTCAACAACAACCGGGCCGCGCAGTCCGCCCGCCGACGAGCGGTCGCCGCGCTCGCGCACACCGCCGCCGGTGTCGGCGTCCCGGTGGTCTCGGTGCCCGCCCGGGGATCCTCCGCACAGTGTCCGGGCTGCGACAAACCACTTGCACGCCCCGGCGGCTACCACACCGCGTGGTGTCCCCGCTGCCAGGTCGGCGGCAACCGCGACCACCTCGCGGGGGTGAACCTGGCCAAACGCGCGCTGCTCGGCAGAAACAAGGTCACCCGTCGGCGCGGACGACTACCCGCGATCCGGGTGGCCGAACACGCGCCGGTGCGGCCATCGCGCGACAAGAACGGTCCCACTCCGAGCAGGCCACGGCACCGACGGGTTCGCCGCAGCCTGCCCACCGTCACACGGCTGTTGGGGGTGAATCCGAAACAGCATGTTCCTGCACCACAAGCGTCGGTGTGGGACACGGTCAAACCCACACCACCGCACGGTGATGCGGGTAGCCGTGACACACGTCCATCTCCAACGCCCACACCAGTGGCAGACAGTATGAGATAGCCGTAGACGCTGAACCATTCGCGGCCGGCGCTGCCGGCGCCGTTCTCCGCCGTGACGAACACGTCGAGAAGTTCGGTCGGTGTGCAGTCAGGAGCTCTTCGAATTCTTCGACGATCGCGGACAGCTTGTCCAGGGAGATCGCGGCCGGGTCGTGTCTCATGACGGCTCCGACCGACGGGTTGCGCTCCCCGGACAGGCGCACCGCCACGATCGAGCGGCGGGCCGGAATCCGAGCAGTGCGGGAACCGAGGCGAGAAGGTCGCCCGGGGCGGACAACGTGACGGTGTGCTGGTGCGGGGGCGGTCCCCCGCCGGGATCGTCGGAGAAACCGGAACCGTGCGGGAAATGCGGGTGTCGTCATGCATCAGACTCTGACGGGTCGACGCGTCGCCGCACGGCGGGCGAACTGGGAAAACCCAGAGGGCTGTGGATGGGCCGTCGGTTGTGGACAACCGGGCCGCCGCGCCGCGCAGACGCGCCGATCGACCGAGAAGTCGTCGGAGCCCTCTGCTAGGGCTTGCTCAGCTGTTCTGCACCTTCTGCACCGCGGCGGTGAACAACTCGTCGAGCGCGACGGTGTCGGCCTTCGCGTCGCCGAAAGACATGAAGGTCGCGGACACCCGCACGTCGCCCACCTGCGCGATCAACGTGACCATCGACTGGGTGACCTTGTCGCTCTCGTTGCCGGACTTGACGGTCCGCCGCAGCGCGAGGGTGTCGTCGGCCCGGACCGGAGGGGCCGGCGTGACCGCGGTGGTGACGGTGGACTCGGCCCCACTGTCCGTCACGGTGACCTCGCCGCACTTCTTCGTCTGTGCCGCCAGTTCGTCGAGGGGTGTATCGGTTCTGGTGAGCTCGACCGAGATCGTCGAACGGCTCGCGTTGTCCGTGCCCACCGCCATGACGGTGCCGGTCGGTCCGTAGTCCTGCGCAGGTGGCGCACAGTCCGCAGGGTCGACCACCGCGCCTTGCGGTACTCCCGTCAGGTCGGGTGCCGCCATCGACACGGCCTGGGCGGGCAGCACGATCGCCTCGTACCGGGCCGGGAAGTCGGCCGGATCGACCAGAAGCTTCGACAGTCCCTTTCCGGACGGCGAACCGGCCGCGATGGTCGTGCTCGGCTGCGCGACACCGGAGACCGTCGAGGAACACCCGGAGAGAATCGTCACCGCGGCCAGCGAGACCACCGGGACAACGATGGCCGTCCGTACCGCTGTGCGCCGAGACCTCACCGTCGACCTCCCGTGTCGGATGTGTGGTGCTCCCGCCCGGGGAGCCTTTCCGCCACTCTGCCACGCCGGCGCGCCGACAGCGGGGAGGCTGCGGCTCAGTTGCCGCGGGCGATCCACTCCTCCAGGTGCGGGGATTCGGTCCCGATGGTGGTTCCGTCGCCGTGCCCGGTGCGGACCGTCGTCGACGGCGGTAGCGCGAACAGACGGTCGCGGATGGACCCGATGATCGTCGGGAAGTCCGAGTAGGAGCGCCCGGTGGCTCCCGGTCCGCCCGAGAACAGGGTGTCGCCACTGAACAACTCCCCTGCCTCCGGCAGAAACAGGCAGCAGGAGCCGGGCGAGTGGCCGGGCGTGTGGAGCACGCGGAGGTCGGTCCCGGCCACGGCGATCTGCTGCCCGTCCTCGATCGGCGTGTAGGCGACGGCGGGGTGAGTCTGTCGCCACAACACGTCGTCGGCCGCATGGAGGTAGAGAGGGGCGTCCAGCGCCGTGGACAGTTCGGGCGCCACGGTGACGTGGTCGTTGTGGGCGTGTGTGCAGACGATGGCCCGCACGTGCCTGCCGCCGACAGCCTCGATGATCGGGGCGGCGGTGTGGGCGGCGTCGATCACCACCACCTCGGTGTCGTCGCCGACGATCCACACGTTGTTGTCGACGTCCCAGGTGCCCCCGTCGAGACTGAAGGTGCCGGAGGTGACCACTCGGTCGACGTGCACGCTCACGACTCGACCGCCGATCGCCGAACCCGGTACGCAATTGTTCGTACCCGTGCAGACATCGTGCACCTCCAGGATCTCGTCCGTCTGGGACCGTGCCGTTCCTCACATTGCCACAGACCGTGCGCGGGATCTCGCTGTGGGCGAACACCGGAAGGCCCCGGACGGGAATTATCGGTCGCCCGCGCCGTGTTCCCCCAGAGCGGGACCTCCGAGAGCAAAGTCCGACGTATCGATGCCGGAGACGATAGGGGACACTGGAGGCCAGGCACGAAGGAGAAGAGGTCTGTAATGGACGAACAGTCGAAGATGTACGAGCTGGAGTTCCCGGCACCGCAGCTGTCCTCCGCGGACGGCCAGGGACCTGTCCTGATCCACGGACTCGAGGGCTTCTCCGACGCAGGCCACGCCGTCAAACTCGCCACGACGCATCTCCGCGAGAGCCTCGAGAGCGAGCTGGTCGCCTCCTTCGCGGTCGACGAACTCGTCGATTACCGCTCCCGTCGGCCCACCATGACGTTCAAGGCCGACCACTTCTCGGACTACGACCAGCCCGAGCTGAACCTGTATGCGCTGAAGGACACGGCGGGTACCCCGTTCCTGCTACTGGCCGGCATGGAACCCGATCTCCGCTGGGAGCGGTTCACGACGGCGGTGCGCCTGCTGGCCGAGCAGCTCGGTGTACGCCGGACCGTGGGCATCAACGCCATTCCGATGGCCATCCCGCACACCCGCCCACTCGGGGTTACCGCGCATTCCACGAACAAGGACCTGATCAAGGACCACCAGCGCTGGTCCGGCGAACTGCAGGTTCCCGGCAGCGCGTCCTCGCTGATCGAGTTGCGGATGGCGCAGCACGGGCACGAGTCGGTCGGGTTCTCGGTTCACGTCCCTCATTACCTGGCGCAGACGGACTACCCGGGCGCCGCCGAGACCCTCCTCGAGAATGTGAGTGACGTCACCGACCTGGACCTGCCGCTGGCCGCGCTCGGCGAGGCCGCCGCACGCGTCCGCGAACAGGTCGACGAGCACATCGCAGGTAACGAGGAGGTACAAACCGTCGTCCACGCCCTGGAACGCCAGTACGATGCGTACGTAACAGCTCAAGAACAGCAGTCCACGCTCCTGGCCAGCGAAGAAGACCTGCCGAGTGGTGACGAACTCGGTGCAGAATTCGAGCGTTTCCTCGCCGAACAGGCCCTGCAGGACGGCGAGGACGGCGGCTCCGAGGAGGAGGGGGGATCACGGGGCGGGGCGTGACCGAGGAGCTGTTGTGCGGTCGCCACTCGGACACTGTGCGACCGCACGGTCCAGTTGTTCGGCCGAGAGCGGTGCAATAGCGTCGAGACCAAGCGGATGATTGAGCTGTCAACATTCGGGAGTGCACCCAGTTCAGGAGGCGACATGAGCGACACTCGCATTCGTAAGCTCAGGCCCGTTCCGAACGCCGAAACCCGCATGATGTTCCGCACGATCCACGGTTACCGCCGCGCGTTCCGCATGGCAGGTGAGGGTCCCGCGCTGCTGCTGATCCACGGCATCGGCGACAACTCGTCCACCTGGACCGAGATCATCCCGCACCTCGCCAAGAACTACACCGTCATCGCCCCCGATCTGCTGGGTCACGGACGCTCCGACAAGCCGCGGGCCGACTACTCGGTCGCGGCGTACGCCAACGGCATGCGCGACCTGCTGTCCACCCTGGGGATCGACAAGGTCACCGTCGTCGGTCACTCCCTCGGTGGCGGTGTCGCCATGCAGTTCTCCTACCAGTTCCCGCAGATGGTCGACCGGCTCGTCCTGGTCTCGGCCGGCGGCGTCACCAAGGACGTCCACCCGCTGCTGCGGCTCGCGTCGGTGCCGGTGGTCAACGAGGCGCTGAAACTGCTGCGCATTCCCGGCGCGATGCCCACCGTGCGTCTGGTGGGCAACGTGTTGAGCCAGCTGAACGGGACGCGACTGCGTCCCGGTGCGATGCTGCACGACACACCCGACCTGGTGCGCGTACTGGCGGAGCTGTACGACCCCACGGCCTACGAGGCATATCTGCGCACCCTGCGCGCGGTGGTCGACTGGCGCGGCCAGGTCGTCACCATGCTCGACCGATGTTATCTGACCGAGAATCTCCCGGTGCAGCTCATCTGGGGCGATCAGGACGCCGTCATTCCGGTTAGCCACGCCCACCTCGCGCACGCGGCGATGCCCGGCTCTCATCTCGAGATCTTCCGCGGCGCAGGCCATTTCCCGTTCCGCGACGACCCGATGCGGTTCCTGCGCACCATCGAGAAGTTCCTGTCAGTGACTCATCCCCTGCAGTTCGACGAAGCGAAGTGGCGGCAGATGCTCGTCACCGGCGTCGGTGAGAGCACCATCACCGGCAGCGCGTCCACCCGCATGGCGGTCCTCGACGCGATGGGATCGGACGAACGCAGCGCGACATAGGCCCGGCAGCGGTGCACCGCCTTCCGGCTAGCCTGTAGCAGTGCTTCTCTCCGACCTGCTCCCCGCGAACGCGGATTCCGATTCCGTTTTCGACGCCTTCACCTCCTGGACCGAAGAACGGGGTCTGACGCTCTACCCCGCCCAGGAAGAATCCGTGATGGAGCTGGTGTCGGGGGCCAACGTGATCCTGGCGACGCCCACCGGATCCGGCAAGTCGATGGTGGCGGTCGGCGCCCACTTCTACGCCATGGCCACCGGCAAGCGCACCTTCTACACCGCCCCGATCAAAGCCCTTGTCAGCGAGAAGTTCTTCGCCCTGTGCGAGGTGTTCGGCGCGGAGAACGTCGGCATGATGACCGGCGACGCCGCCGTCAACTCGCGGGCACCGATCATCTGCGCGACCGCCGAGATCGTCGCGAACCTCGCACTGCGCGAGGGCCCCGAGTCCGACATCGGTCAGGTCGTGATGGACGAGTTCCACTTCTACTCCGAACCCGACCGGGGCTGGGCGTGGCAGGTCCCCCTCGTCGAGCTCCCCCACGCCCAATTTCTGCTCATGTCGGCCACCCTCGGCGAGGTCGACTTCTTCTCTTCCGACCTCACCCGCCGGACCGGCCGCCCCACCACCGTGGTGGCGGGCACCGAGCGTCCCGTTCCCCTCATGTTCTCGTACGCCACGACACCGGTGAGCGAGACGATCGAGGAACTGGTAACCACCAATCAGGCCCCCGTCTACGTGGTTCACTTCACCCAGGCCGCAGCCCTCGAACGCGCACAGGCCCTGACCAGCGTCAACTTCTGCTCGCGCGAGGAGAAGGACGCCATTGCCGAAGCGCTGGGCGGCTTCCGGTTCACCACCGGATTCGGCAAGACGCTCTCGCGTCTCGTCCGGCACGGTATCGGCGTCCACCACGCGGGCATGCTGCCGAAATACCGCCGTCTCATCGAGAAGCTGGCGCAGGACGGTCTGCTGAAGGTCATCTGCGGTACCGACACCCTCGGTGTGGGGATCAACGTCCCCATCCGCACCGTGCTCCTCACCGGGCTGACCAAGTTCGACGGCACCCGCACGCGGCACCTCCGCGCCCGCGAGTTCCACCAGATCGCGGGACGCGCGGGACGCGCCGGCTACGACACCCTGGGCACCGTGGTCGTGCAGGCCCCCGAACACGAGGTCGAGAATCTGCGTGCACTCGCCAAAGCGGGCGACGACCCGAAGAAGCGCCGGAAGGTGCAGCGCAAGAAGGCGCCGGACGGCTTCGTGTCGTGGAGCGAGGCCACGTTCGATCGGCTCGTCGCCGCGTCACCCGAACCGCTCGTCTCACGGTTCTCCGTGTCGAACTCCATGCTGCTCAACGTAATCGCGCGACCGGGCAACTGCTTCGAGTCCATGCGGCATCTCCTCGAGGACAACCACGAGTCGCGACCCGCGCAGCGCAAGCACATCCTCAAGGCGTTGTCGTTGTACCGCGGGCTGATCGACGCCGGCGTGGTGCAGAGACTCGACGAACCCGACGCCGACGGCCGCATGGCCCGGCTCACCATGGAACTCCAGCGGGACTTCGCACTCAACCAGCCGCTGTCCCCGTTCGCCCTGGCCGCCCTCGAACTCCTGGACGTCGAATCCGATTCCTATGCACTGGATGTGGTGTCGGTGATCGAGTCGACCCTCGACGACCCGCGGCAGGTCCTCATGGCGCAGCAGCACTTCGCCCGCGGTGAGGCGGTCGCGCAGATGAAGGCCGACGGGATCGAGTACGAGGAACGGATGGAACTGCTCGAGGAGGTCACCTGGCCCAAGCCTCTCGCGGACCTGCTGTTCCCGGCGTTCGAGATGTACCGCGGTGGGCATCCGTGGATCACGGAGTTCGCGCTGTCGCCCAAGTCGGTGGTGCGCGACATGGTCGAGCGGGCCATGACGTTCGCCGAAATGGTCAGCCACTACGGTCTGGCCCGTTCGGAGGGGCTCGTGCTGCGATATCTCGCGGACGCGTATCGCGCACTGCGCCAGACCGTTCCGACCGAGGCCCGGACGGAGGAGCTGGACGACCTCATCGAGTGGCTGGGCGAGCTGATCCGCCAGGTGGATTCGAGCCTGCTCGACGAATGGGAATCTCTCACCGACCCCGGCGCGGAGGGAGACGACCAGCAGGTCGCGTTCGGCGCCGATGTGCCGCGCCCGATCTCGGCGAACACGCGGGCATTCCGGGTGATGGTGCGCAACGCCATGTTCCGGCGTATCGAACTCGCGTCGCGGCGGCGGTGGGCCGAACTGGAGGGACTCGACGACGGCATCGACGCCGAGGAGTGGGAGGACCAGCTCCAGCCGTACTTCGACGAATACGACTCCCTCGGCACCGGCCCCTCGGCGCGCGGCCCCCAACTGTTCCAGGTGGAGACCGCGCCCGAGCTGTGGCGGGTGCGGCAGGTCCTCGAGGACCCGCAGGGCGATCACGGGTGGGCGTTGACGGCGGTCGTCGACCTTCCCGAGTCCGACGCGGCCGGCGAAGTGATCTTCGACGAGCTCAGCATCGTCGAGGGTTAGCGGTCAGGAACGCGGCCGGCGGGGCTGATCACGCCGCGCCGCGTTCTTCTCCTTGATGCGGACGGTCTCCTTGCGGACCTCGGCCTGGGTGGCACGTTCCTGCTGCAGCCATTCGGGTCGATCGGCCATGAGCGCGTCGATCTGCTCGGTGGTGAGCGCCTCGGTGACGCCGCCTCGGGCGAGGCCCGCGATGGACACCCCCAGCTTCGCCGCGACCACCGGCCGCGGGTGCGGGCCGTTGCGGCGCAGCTCGAGCAGCCACTCCGGCGGATCGCTCTGCAGTGCACTCAGCTCGTCGCGGGAGACGAGACCCTCCTGGAACTCCGCGGGGGTGGCCTCGAGGTACACACCCAGCTTCTTCGCCGCGGTGGCGGGCTTCATAGTCTGAGGGCTCTTGTGCGACGTCATGGTGTCAAGAGTAACGAGCGTGTGCGGCGTCGTTGACCAAGGCCGGTAGCCTGACGGAGTGACAGACGCGGATGCATCCCCTTCGTTCCGGCTCGCGTATGTCCCGGGCGTGACCCCTACCAAGTGGGTGCGGATCTGGAACGAACGGCTGCCCGACGTCCCGCTCACCCTCGTCCCGGCAGCGGCCTCGGCCGCACCCGACCAGTTGCGCGGCGGCGGCGCGGACGCGGGCCTGGTGCGGCTGCCGATCGACCGGACCGGTCTCAGCGCCATCCCCCTGTACACCGAGATCCCCGTGGTCGTGGCGCCGAAGGACCATGTGGTGGCGGCGGTGGACGAGGTGTCGATCGCGGATCTGGCCGACGAGATCGTGCTGCACCCGCTCGACGACGTCCTCGTCTGGGACAGCGTGCCGGGACTGCCGGCCCAGGACCGCCCCGCCACGACGGCCGACGCAATCGAACTGGTCGCTGCGGGGATCGGGTTGCTCGTCGTCCCGCAGTCGCTCGCTCGGCTCCACCACCGCAAGGACCTCGTCTACCGGACGGTGTCGGACGGCCCGGAGTCACGGATCGCGCTGTCGTGGCCGGAGGACGAGACCACCGAACTGGTGGAGGAGTTCATCGGCATCGTCCGAGGCCGGACCGTCAATAGTTCCCGGGGCCGCACCCCGACGCCGGCGCAGCCGAAGAAGAAGCGTCCCGCCGCGGCGACTGCACGCCAGAAACCGGCCACGGGAGCCAGGACGTCCCGGTCGGGCTCCGGAGCGAAGGGTGGCAAGAAGGGCAAACCGCGGCGGCGGTCCTAGGCCCTGAGGTCAGGCGGGCGCGCCGACCGACGCCGTCTTCGTGAGGAGGGCAGCGAGTTGCCCGTAGCCGTCCGCACGGGCACTGGACGAGCGGAATACGAGGCCGATCGTGCGGCCGGGCGCCGGAGCCGCGAAGCGGGCGGTCGCGAGCGGTCCCCGTCCGGTCTCCACCTGGACGGCGGATTCCGGCACCAGGGTGACGCCGAGCCCGCCGGCGACGCACTGCACCACCGTCGACAGTGACGTGGCGCGGGTGTCGCCCGCAACCGGGTGCGCGTCGACCGAGCGGCACAGGTCGAGGGTCTGGTCGCGCAGGCAGTGCCCCTCGTCGAGCAGCAGGAGGGGAAGCGCGTCCAGCATCTGCGGCGAGACGTCGGTGCGACCCGCGAGTGCGTGTCCCTCCGGGACGACCATCACGAAATCTTCTGTGTACAAAGGAATATCGACGAGACCGCTGACACCAGTCGGCAACGCCAGCACCGCGACGTCGAGCGCACCCACACGCAACGCCTCCAGAAGTCGCGCCGTCTGGTCCTCGATGACCTGCGGCTCGAGGGCGGGCATCTCCTCGCGCAGCGCCGGCAACAGGGCTGGCAGTACGTACGGGGCCACGGTGGGGATCAGCCCGATACGCAGCGGTCCGGCCAACCGGTCGCCGACACCCGCGGCCGTCGCGACGAAACCGTCCGCGGCCTCGAGGATGACCTTGGCCTGACCGAGGAGCCGCTCCCCGGCAGTGGTGACGAGGACGCGTCGGGTGCTGCGCTCGATGAGCTGCACGCCGAGCCCGTTCTCCAGGGCGGCGAGCGACTGCGACAGTGTGGGTTGACTCACACTCAATCGCGCTGCCGCCGTGCCGAAATGGCGGTATTCCGCGACTGCCACGAACGCACGCAGCTGCGACAGTGTGGGTTGATAACTCTGATCAGCCATGCCTATCAGCCTAGCGTTATCCATCACCTCTGCCTTTTGACCCGGGGCCGGTGGCGAACTCTCCCACCGTCGAGGCACTGCCTCGAGGTCGACGAGCGATAGGGTGCGTCAATGCCCATCCACGTAGATGTCGTCCGGGTGTTCACCGACGACAAAGGACGCCACGGCAATCCGCTCGGCATCGTCGACTCCTCGGCCGTCCCGCCCGAAAACCGGCAGTCCGTCGCTGCCGCACTCGGATACAGCGAGACGATCTTCGTCGACGTGCCCGGACCCGGCGACGAGCACGCGCGCGCCCAGATCTTCACCCCCACCACCGAACTGCCCTTCGCCGGACACCCCACGGTCGGACTGTCCTGGTGGCTGCACGAGCGCGGCGCCGCGGTCACCACACTCGACGTGCCCGCGGGCCCGGTCGCCACCCGCCGTTCCGGCGCCTTCACCTGGGTGCGGGCCCGGCCGGAGTGGGCGCCCGAGTTCTCGCTGTACCCCATGAACAGCGTGCGCGAGGTTCAGTCTGCGGACCCGAAGAAGTTCGGTTCCGGACACCATTATCTGTGGGCCTGGACCGACAAGGTCGAGCACTCGATCCGGTCGCGAATGTTCGCCCCGGACATGGGCATCACCGAGGACGAGGCCACCGGTGCCGCGGCCGTCCGGATCACCGCGCACCTCCGGCACGCCCTCCTGATCACCCAGGGCAAGGGATCCGAACTGCGCACCACCTACGATCCCGCCGGCTGGATCGAGGTCGGCGGACGAGTCCACCCCGAGAAGTCACGCACCCTCTGACGACGGCCGCCGACCTCGCCCCGCGGTGAGGTCGGCTTCGCTCAGAGTCACCTCGATCTCCCGGCCCAGCGTCACACCGGGAGCGAGGGGAAGCCTGTCGCCGCTCCAGAACTTGCCGGGGTCGTACCAGTTGGTGCGCCTGCGCCCGCTGATCAGACCCATCTCCTCGTACGTCTGTGCAACCACCTCGGCGCAATAGGCACTTTCGAGGCCGCCCGATTTCTTCTGCCGGCGCCCCGTCCGGGGAAGGCGCCCGCCGAACCACCGTGACGCAAGTTTCGCGGTGGACGGGAACGGGGTTCCGTCGAGCCGTGCGATCGTCCGCAGCAACGCGTCCTCCTGCTGCGACGTCGCGGGTTCGGCGAGTTGGCGCAGCCATCCCCGCTGCCCGTACCGCGCACCCCACACCTGGACGGCGGCGCGCAGGTCGTGGAGTTGCACACCGCGCTGGAAGCGTCCCGTCCACATGTCCTGCAGCGAATGCCCCAGCTCGGCGTGCCACATCAGCGGCGGCAGGTCCTCGAGGACCACCGACATGCCGACGTGGTTGACCGGACTGTTCGTCAGCGTCTGAATGGCCCTGTCGGCCGGAGACTCTCCGCGGAAGATCCAGATGTCGCCGGTGCGGGTGACCTCGACCGCGGTGTCGAGGTCGATGGTGGAGCCGTGTCGTCGTGCGTCCGTGTGCCGTGGCGCGTCCATGGGCCCTAGCCTAGAAGGATGCGACCCCGTGGCAGGCAATGGTGGAAACTTCTCGGACTCGCCGGTGTGGTGGGTGTCGCCGCGACCGGGGTCGTCGCGGTGCGCGCGGATCGGCAACGCAAGGCGTACACGCCCGACGAGGTCCGGGCGCGTCTCCACGAGCGCTACACCCGCGCGTACGCGGTGCACGACGGGCAGAAGGAGATCGACCTGACCCCGCCCACCTGGCGGGACCGGGTCACCGGTGCCCTGCGCCGCCTCCGCAGGCGGGGCACCGGGACCGATCAGCCCAGGGCCCGGCGGATTCCGTCCGCGAGCTGAGCGACCTGCTCGTCCGTCATCACGAACGCCGGCGAGATCTGCATGGCACCCTGACCGGCGGCGCGCCCCGAGATCCCGTGTTCGCGCAACGTGTTCACGAACGGGAGCGCTTCCGCCGGATCGGCCAGCTGCACCGCCGCGACCGCACCGAGACCGCTGCGCACTTCCTCGACCCGCGGGTGGTCGGCGAGGGGCGCGAGGTGCTCGTGCAGTGACGACTCGAGCCGCTTCGACTCTGCCAGCAGGTTCTCGCGCTCGATGATGTCGAGGTTGGCGAGAGCAGCCGCGGCGGCACCCGCGTGCCCACCGTAGGTGTAGCCGTGCCGCCACCAGATCCCGCCGGCGTAGAACGGCTCGGCCACACGCGGGGCGATGAACACCGCCCCCATCGGGACGTATCCGGAGGTGAGACCCTTTGCCGTCGTCATCATGTCGGGCTGCAGGTCGAATCGCGTCGACGCGAACCACTCGCCGCCGATGCGACCGAATCCCGTGACCACTTCGTCGACGACGAACAGGATGTCGTGCTCGCGGCAGATGTCGCGGACCTCCGCGAGGTAGCCCTCCGGCGGCAGGTAGACGCCGCCCGCACCGATGACGGGTTCGCAGAAGAACGCGGCGATCGTGTCGGCGCCGATCTTCTCGATCAGCTCGAGCAGGCCCTTCGCGTCGTTCCAGGCGACCGTGGCGGCGTCGGCCATCAACTCGCCGTAACCCTCGCGGTTGGCGGGAATTCCCGCCAGGGCGGTGCCCGCCACGTGCATCCCGTGATAGGCCTTTTGGCGGCCGACCACGATCGTCTTGGACGGCTTGCCCATCTCATGCCAGTAGCGGCGGGCGAGCTTGGCCGCCGTGTCCACGGAATCCGAACCACCGGACGTGAAGAAGATCTTGCTGCCCGGCACCGGCGCGATGGTCGCGAGACGATCGGCCAGGGTCGCGGTGGTCTCGGGAACGAAGTCGCCGAAGTTCGAGAAATGGGCCACGGTCCGCAACTGCTGCGCGACGGCGTCCGCGATCTCCGCACGGCCGTGCCCCACGTTGGTGAACCACAGCCCGGCCGTCGCGTCGAGGTAACGGTTGCCGCGGTCGTCCCAGATGTAGGCGCCCTCGCCGCGGGACACCACGAAGGGCCCCTTCTGCTCCACCGCGCCCATGTCCGCGAATCCGTGCCACAGTGCCGACGCCATGCTCATCCCTTCGTGAAACCCGCCCCGAGCCGACTATGCCATGTGGCCTGGGAATCCCCTCGCCCGACTCACGCGTCCCTCGCCTGGTCGGCCCGACCTCCTTGCCTCGATCGGAGTCGGACCGCGGGCTTCGGCAGGCACAATCTCTCCATGCCCGGAGTGAGATGTCGCGAGAACTGGAAGACCCCGTGCCGGCCGTCGAGCTCGACTGCACCGAACTGACATACGCATGTCCTTCGAAGTACTCGCGCTGATCTCCGCCGCAGCCTTGGCCGGCCCCGTGCTCGCGAGTCGCCGGACCTGGCATCTACCGGTCGTTCTCGGCGAGTTGCTTGCCGGAATCCTCCTCGGCTTTACGGGTCTGCGCATACTCGATCCCGGCGATCCCACCTTCACTTTCCTCGCGGACATCGGCTTCGCGCTCGTCATGTTCGTGGCCGGCACACATGTGCCGATCCGGGACGCACGCATCCGGCCTGCGCTGGCGAAAGGCGTGGTTCGGGCTGTTCTCGTCGGTGTCGGTGCCACCCTGGCAGGGTTCGGGATCGCTCAGGCATTCGGTACCGGCCACGCCGCTCTGTACGCGGTCCTCATCGCGTCGTCGTCCGCAGCGCTCGTCCTACCCCTGATCGACTCGCTCGGGCTCGAGGGCACACCGATCGTGCAGACCGTAGCCCAGGTCGCGGTTGCCGACATCGCGTGCATCGTCGCTCTGCCGCTCGTGATCGATCCGGCGCAGGCCCCACGCGCCGCAGCAGGCGCGGTAGCCGTGACGGGGGCGACCGCCGTCTTCTACGCGGTCCTCCGTGCGAGTGACAAACGCGGCTGGCTTCACAGCCTGCATCAGGAGTCCAAGGAACGCGGCTTCGCACTGGAACTGCGGATCAATCTCGGGGTCCTGTGCCTCCTGGCGGCATTGGCCGTTCACTCCCACGTGTCGATCATGCTCGCCGGTTTCGCACTCGGACTGGTGATCGCGGCAGTGGGCGAGCCGCGACGCCTGGCCAAGCAGCTGTTCTCGATCACCGAAGGATTCTTCGGGCCGTTGTTCTTCGTCTGGCTCGGCGCATCATTGAATGTCCGGGACCTCGGGGCGGACCCCTCCTTGATACTGCTCGGCGTTGCGCTCGGCCTCGCTGCCGTTCTCGTCCACTGCCTGACACGGCTGGTCGGTGTGCCGCTGCCCCTCGGCGTATTGGCCGCCGCTCAACTCGGCGTGCCCGTGGCCGCGGCGGCGATCGGTACGCAATCGCATCTCCTGGGCCCAGGCGAGCCTTCGGCACTGATCCTCGGCGCGCTGGTCACCATCGCTGCCACCACATTCGCCGGCGCGATGGCGGCACGTCGGGGGTTCGGCGCGCCCTGACAGGCGTCAGGGGCACACCCACACGCGTCACTTCTCCGCCAGGGCGGTGGGGTGCGGCACCGTGTCGATTCCCGGTATCCCGCGACCACGGATCGACGCGCCCGCCGTCTCGGCCACGAAGTACAGCGCGACGAGGCCGATCGCGCACGCGGCCATCATGTAGAACGCCGGCATCAGCGTGTTGCCGGTCCATTCGATGAGCAGTTCGTTGACCGCAGGTGCGGTGCCACCGAACAACGACGTCGACACGTTGTACGCGATGGCGAAACCCGCGAACCGCACGTGCGTCGGGAACATGGCCGGGAACGTCGCCGAAATCGTGGACAGCTGCAGGACGTACAGCAACCCGAGCACCGCGAACGCGAGGATCGCCCATCCGAAACCCTGACGCATCAGCAGGTACATCGGGACGGCGAGCACGATCAATCCCACGAGCGAGCCGTACCACAGCGGTTTTCGGCCCACCCGGTCCGACAACCCGCCGGCGAACGGAATGACGGCCATCATCACGAGCTGCCCGACGATGAACAGGGACAGCGACGCGGTGGACGTCAGGCCGATCTGTGTCTCCAGATATGTCGGCATGTAACTGAGCAGGGTGTAATTGGTGACGTTCAACGCGATGACGAGGCCGCCGAGCAGCAGCAACGGCTTCCAGTACTCGGTCACCAGATCCTTGAACTCGTGGGTCGGCGTCGACTCCACCTCGCCCTCCGCGTCCAGTTCCCGGAACACGGGTGTCTCCTCGAGCTTGGTCCGCAGGTAGAGGCCGATCAGACCCATCGGTCCGGCGATCAGGAACGGGATACGCCAGCCCCAGGTGGACATGAACGGATCGCTGGAGAACAACTCCACCGCCAGGACCACGATCGCACCCAGCGCATACCCGCCGAGCGTGCCGAACTCGAGAAAACTTCCGCAGAAACCGCGCTTGCGGTCCGGCGAGTACTCGGCCATGAACGTTGCCGCGCCGCCGTATTCGCCGCCCGTCGAGAAGCCTTGGATCATGCGCAGCAGCACCAGCAGCAGGGGCGCCCACAAACCGATGACGTCGTATCCCGGCACGAGGCCCACGCAGAACGTCGCACCCGCCATCAGGATGATCGTCAGTGCCAGAACCTGGCGGCGTCCGAGCCGGTCACCCAGCGGACCCCACACGAGGCCGCCGAGCGGTCGCACGACGAACGACACCGCGAACACGAGCAGGGCGTACAAGGTGGCCGAACCGGTGTCGCCGGGAAAGAACGTGGCCGAAATGTACGACACGGTGAACGCGTAGACGCCGTAGTCGAACCATTCGGTGGCGTTACCCATCGCCGACGCCGCGATCGCGCGACGGAGAACACCTGGTGGGAGGGTTTCCTGCTCGGCTGACGAACTCGCAGATGCCATGGTGATCCCGTCTCCTCGGGCCGGTTTCGCGTTCACTCATTGTGGCCCGAGTGGCACGTGTTGTCGCGCGTTTGCCGGTTACAGACACGCCACGGAGGCGCGCCCGAGCCGTCCCCGTGACAGTGTGCGACCACCGTCGCGCGGGTATCCGCAACCCATGACCAGCCGAATCATCGCCATCGCCGTCGACTGCCGTGACGCGGAATCACTGTCACGATTCTGGTGCGACGCCCTGGGCTATCCGTCGACCCGCCGCTGGAAGGACTCGTACGGGCTCGAGTACGTCGAATCGAACGCACCGGGGTCCCCGTCACTGGTGTTCCAGCCCGTCGACGACCCGAAGTCCGGGAAGAACCGCCTGCACCTCGACATCGCGCCGTCGTCCGGTACCCGCGACGAGGAGGTCCGGCGGCTCCTCTCGCTCGGCGCATGCCGGCTGAGCGACGACCCGAATGTTCCCTGGGTGGTCCTCGCAGACCCCGAGGGCAACGAATTCTGCGTGTTACCGGAACGTGGGGCCGACGACGGGACGACCACGTAGCCCTCGCCACCAGGCGGCGGGCCCGCCGTGGGCGACCCAGTGCCGTGCGTGGTCCACGTAATCCGTCGCCACCCGGACCCACTCACTCCAGGCACTCGGCGTGGGAAGGGTTTCGACCGAACGGGTCAGGAGACGATCGATCGCGTCCGAGACGAGCTCTGCGCGCTCCAACTGCACCATGTGCCCCGCACCGGGGACCTTCACCAGTTCCGCGTCGGGCAGATGCCCGGCGATCGCCTTCGAATACCGGAAGGGGGTCAGGAGGTCGCGGTCGCCGCACACCACCAGCGTCTCGATGGGTGCGAGCAACGGCACCGCCGCCGTCTCGTCGTGATTCTTGAACGACGGCAGGAAGTCCACGAGCGTCTTGAGGGACGTGTCGTTGATCATCTGCTCGGAGTGCCACACGATCGCCGGGCTGATGCTGCGGTCACCGAACGACGCCGACCTCAGGATCGGCGCCAGCACCCTCTTGCTCGCGCCGCGACCGCTCTGGACGACCCGGGGCAGGTGGCGGGCGGCGGTGCTGAATCCGGCAACCACCGGCGTGTTGAGGGTCCGCGCGAGCCCCACGTCACCCAGCTTCTCCGCCGCGGTGGCGATCAGGCCCACCCCGACGATGCGGGACCCGATCAGATCGGGATGCTGTCCGACGTACGACAGGACCGCCATACCGCCCATCGAATGGCCGACCAGCACGATCGGCCCCTCGGGCACGAGCGCACGGATCACGGCGTCGACGTCCTGCGCGAGATGCGGAATGGTGCAGGTGGCGCGCCGCGGCACCCCGGAGTCGCCGTGCCCCCGCAGGTCGAAGAACACCATGCGAATCGTCGAGCCCCACGCCTCCTCGAGCTGAACCCGCTGGAAGTGCCACCCGGTCATTCTGTTGCAGAAGCCGTGGACGAACACCACCGTCAAGGGCGCGAACGCCGGACCCACCTCGCGCACCGCGAGCGGCACACCGTCGTCGGCGGCCACGACACTGCCGCGGTCGCGGCCGAGCAGGTCGAAGGTCTCGCCTGCGAACTCGTCGAACATAATCTCCCAGCCGTTGCCGAAGTCACGGTTGATCGCGCGGACGCCTGTCGTGTGGAGGATAGCGCGGTCCGCGAATCGTCCGCGCGCACCTTCGCCGCTACCGATCCTCGTCGTACCGCCTGCGTGCACCGAGACGTCCCACCGCGTTGACGGCGAACGCCATCAACGCCATCGCCAGCAACAACACGACCGCCGTGACGGCGAGCTGAAGGTACCCCTGCTGCCGGGGGTCCAGGAACGGGTACGGGTACCAGTCGACGATCGGACCCCGTATCAGGGAATAGGCGCCGTACACGGCCGGGAACACCAGCCAGCTCAGGCTCTGCGCCTCGGAGATCCGCACCCGGGACGGGGCCACCACCCAGTCCAGCAGCAGGACGAGCGGCAGCAGACGGTGCAGGGCCGTGTTGATCCAGGCGTCCTGCAGCATGACGTCGATGTTCGCCAGCAGCACCGCGTACACGATTCCGGTGATGACCATGTACAGCGTGGTCGCACCCCGGAACAGCTGCCAGCCCCGTGACTGCGGATCCCGGATCGCGCCGACGAACAGGACGACGACGGCGAGGATGTTGCTCTCGATGGTGAAGTAGCTGAGGAAATTGGCCAGTGAGAAGTCGTCGCTGCCGGCGCTACGGAGAGGAATCCACAGCAACGCGATCAGCCCGTAGACGGCGAAGACCGCCCGCAGAACCCGAACGATCCTCTGACCTCGCAGGTCCGTGACGACGGCAGCGTCCATCCGCCGATATTCGCACACGGGCGGGCGCGGCACAGGGCGATCCACCGGTTGGCTAGGCTGGGGTCCAGCATGTCCACCACAGCACCCAGCCGGCGGGACCTGAAGAACAGCCTCGGCGAACTCACACTGCGCGACGAACACCGGCTCCGCCGGCGACTCGACCGTGCGCGCACACCCGACGCACTCGCATCCCTGTCCGACGAGATCGCCGCCGCCCGCGGACGCATCACACGAAGACTCGACAGCGTCCCCGTCATCGACTACCCCGACACGCTGCCGGTCAGCCAGCGCCGCGACGACATCGCGAAGGCGATCTCCGAGAACCAGGTCGTCATCGTCGCCGGCGAGACGGGATCCGGCAAGACGACGCAGATCCCGAAGATCTGCCTCGAACTCGGCCGCGGCGTCCGCGGCCTCATCGGACACACCCAGCCCCGCCGTCTCGCGGCGCGGACCGTCGCCGAACGGATCGCGGAGGAACTCCGTAGCGAACTCGGTGAGACCGTCGGCTACACCGTGCGATTCACCGACCAGGTGTCGGACGGCACGCTGGTGAAACTGATGACCGACGGAATCCTGCTCGCCGAGATCCAACGCGATCGGATGCTGCGCCGGTACGACACGCTGATCATCGACGAGGCCCACGAACGCAGCCTCAACATCGACTTCATCCTCGGGTACCTGCGACAGCTACTCCCCCGCCGGCCCGATCTGAAAGTGATCATCACGTCGGCCACGATCGATCCGGAACGCTTCGCGCAGCACTTCGCCACCGACGGCGTGCCCGCCCCGATCGTCGAAGTGTCCGGGCGCACATTCCCCGTCGAGATGCGGTACCGCCCACTCACGGTGGAAGTGGGCGACCAGACGTTCGACCGCGACCCCGTCGACGCGGTGTGCGAGGCGGTCGAGGAGCTCTCCGGCGAGGGCGACGGCGACATCCTGGTCTTCCTCTCCGGCGAACGGGAGATCCGCGACACCGCCGACGCGCTCCGAGACCGCAGACTGCGCGGCACCGAGATCGTGCCCCTCTACGCCCGGCTGTCGGCGGCGGAACAGCACAAGGTGTTCACGCCCCACACCGGGCGGAGGGTGGTGCTGTCGACGAACGTCGCGGAAACGTCGCTCACCGTGCCCGGCATCCGGTACGTCGTGGACCCGGGAACCGCCCGCATCTCCCGCTACTCGGTGCGCACCAAGGTGCAGCGCCTGCCCATCGAACCGATCTCGCAGGCATCCGCCCGCCAGCGTTCCGGGCGTTGCGGCCGTGTGGCCGAAGGCATCTGCATCCGCCTCTACTCGGAAGAGGACTTCGAGGCGCGGCCCGCGTTCACCGAACCGGAGATCCTGCGCACCAACCTCGCGTCCGTCATCCTGCAGATGACGGCGCTCGGCCTCGGCGACATCGCCGCGTTCCCGTTCGTCCAGCCGCCCGACCCCCGGGCGGTCCGCGACGGCATCGGCCTGCTCGAGGAACTCGGGGCCATCGAACGGAAAGCCCAGAACGAGCAGCCCGTCCTCACCGCGGTCGGACGCGAACTCGCGCAGATCCCCGTCGATCCGCGCATGGCCCGGATGCTCGTCGAGGCGCACCGGAACGGCTGCCTGTCCGAGGTGCTGGTCATCGTCTCCGCCCTCTCGATCCAGGACGTGCGGGAACGTCCCGCCGAATTCCAGCAGGCAGCGGACGAGAAGCACGCCCGGTTCACTGTGGAGAACTCCGACTTCCTCGCCTTCCTCGAACTGTGGAAGTACCTGCGCGAGCAGCGGAACGAGTTGTCGTCCAACCAGTTCCGGAAGATGTGCCGAAACGAATTCCTGCACTGGCTGCGCATCCGCGAATGGCAGGACCTGCACGGTCAGCTCCGTCAGATCACCCGTGGGCTGGGCTGGGACACCACCGACACCCCGGCCGGTGAGGCGGCGATCCACCAGTCCCTGCTCGCGGGGCTGCTGTCGCACATCGGGCTCCGCGAGGGTGACAAACGAGACTTCCTCGGGGCCCGCGGAAGCCGATTCGCGGTCTTCCCCGGCTCGAGCCTGTTCAAGAAGCCCCCGCGATGGGTCATGGCCGCCGAGCTGGTCGAGACGTCCCGGCTGTGGGCACGGATGTCGGCCGGAATCGAACCCGAGTGGGCCGAGAAGCTGGCGCCGCACCTCGTGAAACGCACCTACTCCGAACCGCACTGGTCGTCGAAACGCGGCGCCGCCATGGCCTACGAACGCGTCACGTTGTACGGCATCCCGCTCGTCGCCCGGCGTGCCGTCACCTACAGCACCATCGACCCCGAAACGTCCCGCGACCTGTTCATCCGCCACGCCCTGGTGCAGGGCGAATGGCAGACGCAGCACAAGTTCTTCCACGCCAACCGCGCACTCCTCGAAGACGTCGAAGAACTCGAACATCGCGCCCGCAGGCGCGACATCCTCGTGGACGACGACACCCTCTACGACTTCTACGATCAGCGCGTCGGCCCGGAAGCGGTCTCGGCCCGGCATTTCGACTCCTGGTGGAAGGTCGCCCGCCGCAAGAATCCCGACCTGCTCACGTTCACCCAGGCGACGGTCGTCAACGCCGAATCGGCCGCAGTACTCGGCGGCGAATACCCCGACGCCTGGCGTCAGGGCGACATGCAGTTCCCCCTCACCTACCAGTTCGAGCCCGGGACCGAGGACGACGGCGTCACCGCCCGCATCCCGATCGCGCTACTGGCGGGCCTGCGCCCGGTCGGCTTCGACTGGCTGGTCCCCGGCATGCGCGTCGAACTGGTCACCGCCCTGATCAAGACGCTCCCGAAGACCCTTCGCCGACAGGTGGTTCCGGCACCGGACTTCGCGGCCGCCGCGCTGGCCGCCGTGAAGCCCCGCTCCGAACCTCTCACCACGGCGATGGCACGCGAACTGTCGCGGCTCGGCGCCTGTCGCATCGATCCCAAAGACTTCGCCGTCACCGCGCTCCCCGACCATCTGCGCATGACGTTCGCTGCCGTGGACGAGAAGGGTGCCGTCCTCGGCCGGGACAAGGACCTCGTGTCGCTGCGCAAGTCGCTCGCTCCCCGCGTCCAGGTGGAAGTGGCGAAGGCGGCCTCGAACTCGGAGCGGCCGCCCGCACTCACGTGGACCCCCGCCACCCTCGGTTCGCTCGAGGCCACCGTGACCCGCGAACTCGGCGGCCAGAAGGTCACCGGCTACCCCGCCCTGGTCCCGGAGGGCGACGGTGTCGCCGTCCGCGTGCTCAGCACCGCCGCGGCACAACGAACCGCGATGCGCGCCGGAACGCGCAGGCTGCTCCTCGCTGCCGTTCCCACCCAGGCGAAGACGGTCACGTCCGGCCTGAGCAACGCACAGAGACTGGCGCTCGGGCAGAACCCCGACGGCAGCCTCGACGCCCTGATCGACGACTGCCGCAACGCCGCCGCGAACCAATTGATCGCCGCACACGGCGCGCCGGTGCGCACACCGCAGGAATTCGACGCCCTCGTGGCGACGGCGCGCGCGGAGATGGCCCGGAACGTGGCGGTGCTCCTACGACTGGTGTCGCCCGTGCTCGAAGCGGACCACCGGCTCGCCGTCGTGCTGGAACGCGCCACCGGTGAAGCCGCCGACGACGTGCGGGAACAACGGCAGTCGCTGCTGTTTCCCGGATTCGTCGCCGACATCGGTACCACTCGCCTCCGTGAACTCCCCCGCTACCTCGCCGCCGCGGCGGCACGTCTCGAAGCCCTTCCGGGGAGCGCACCGCGCGACCAGAAGGGGATGGACGTTCTCGACCGGGTGTACGCCGGATACGAACGCATGCTCGCGGGCCTGCCGGAAGAACGACAGCACTCACCCGAGGTCGATGCGATTCACTGGATGATCGAGGAGTTGCGCGTCAGCCTGTTCGCTCAAACACTCGGGACACCGATCCCGGTCTCGGAGAAACGCGTGCTCAGTGCCATGGAGAAGGTGCGCTGACGCGCAAGGCTATGGCGAAGGTGCGCTGACGCGCAGGCTCAGACGTCGTCTCGGGATTCGCGGTGTTCGCGTAGCTCTTTGATCTCGCGGGCGAAGTCCTCGGCGGAGCTGAAAGACCGGTACACCGACGCGAAGCGCAGGTACGCCACCTCGTCGAGATCACGAAGCGGACCGAGAATGGCGAGGCCGACCTCGTTGCTCGGAATCTCCGCCGAGCCCGACGCCCGGACCGCGTCCTCGACCTGCTGGGCAAGAAGATTCAGTGCGTCGTTGTCTACCTGCCGGCCCTGGCAGGCGCGGCGCACACCCCGCACCACCTTCTCTCGGCTGAACGGTTCGGTGACACCACTGCGCTTGACCACCGACAACACGGCGGTCTCGACGGTGGTGAATCGGCGACCACACTCGGGGCACGAACGTCGGCGACGGATGGCCTGTCCTTCGTCGGCTTCTCGCGAATCGACCACACGTGAATCGGGGTGCCGGCAGAACGGGCAGTGCATGGCGATTCCTTCGTTGTAGCCGTCGTGGCCGCAACTGTTCGCCTCCCCCGATGGCGAACCGACGAAAACGGATTCACGCAGCGGATGCACGATCTCGACGCGACCACACGAAGTGGTGGGACTGACAGCATCCGAGACTACTCGGCCGCCCGATGGGACAGACATGCAGAGCCACCCCCGTCACCGGGTAGAGGACGACGGGACGATCAGACTCTGGCCCGGGTGGAGCGCCGAATTGGACATGGCGTTCAGCTCCATGATCCGCTCGACCACCTGCGTCACCGGCAATTCCGGGGAGATCCGGGCCGCGAGCGCTGCCAGGCTCTCCCCCTGCTGCACCTGCACGACCTCCGTGGCCGCCAGGTTACTCACACCGTCGGTGGTGGCCAGCTGAGCCACCCCGACGAGCCCGCACAGCACACCCGCCGTGATCACGACACTCGCGAGCACCATCCGCCAGCGGACGTCGTTCGCCCCGCGCGCGTGATCGGCACGGGAGACACCGGTGTGGGTGGGCCGGTACGCGACGGCACCGGACGAGGGACGCCGCAGCTCGCCGTCGGTGCGCCGGCGGCGCGGCTCGGTCCGGTACGACCGTGCGGCGCCGGAACGGATGACACCCCGTTCGAGGGCCTGCCGGTTCAGCACTGCCTGCCGATGGAGAACTGCGTTGCTCATCGGTACCTCCGCTGCTCGTATCCGTTGTCAGATCCGTTGTCGTATCCGCTACCGACCCGGTCGGCGTCCGATCGCTCCGGGTGTTCGATCACGCGTTCGAAAGAACACATGTTCGATTTCTACCACGACCCTCCGACAATGTCTCTACTTCTCGCGACACGTGTCGAACAGATGTTTGAAACTCCGAGGAAAGCGGGATAGATTCGTGTCACGCGGCACAGCAGTCACATGCGACCCATACCGAGAAGATCCACATACAGACGGAGGCACCTCGCCATGAAGGACGACAGCTCGACCGACGGTTCGACTCCACGTGTGAGCGGTGGCTCCGCCGCCGGGTTGACCGACCGGCAGCGCCGTGTCCTCGAGGTGATTCGCACGTCCGTGAACGAGCGCGGATATCCGCCGAGCATCCGCGAGATCGGCGACGCCGTGGGGCTCACCTCCACGTCGTCCGTCGCTCATCAGCTGCGCACGCTGGAGCGGAAGGGCTTCCTCCGCCGGGATCCCAATCGTCCGCGCGCCGTGGACGTGCGCGGCCTCGACGAGGTGGCGGCGGGAGCCGCCGCGAACGCGAGCGCCGCCGTCGGGTTGTCCGCGGTCAAGTCCGGCGCCGACGGCGCACCCCTGCCGGAACCCACGTTCGTCCCGGTCCTCGGCCGGATCGCGGCCGGTGGCCCGATCCTCGCCGAGGAAGCAGTGGAGGACGTCTTCCCGCTTCCCCGCGAACTGGTGGGCCAGGGCTCGCTGTTCCTGCTCAAGGTCGTCGGCGAATCGATGATCGATGCCGCGATCTGCGACGGCGACTGGGTGGTGGTCCGTCAGCAGAACGTGGCGGAGAACGGAGACATCGTGGCAGCGATGATCGACGGCGAAGCCACCGTCAAGACGTTCAAGCGCACCGAGAACGAGGTGTGGCTGATGCCGCACAATCCGCTGTTCGATCCGATCCCCGGCAACGACGCGGTCGTTCTGGGCAAGGTCGTCACGGTCATGCGCAAGATCTAGTCCCGGCACGAGGAGGGCCCCACGGCGATCGCCGTGGGGC
>NZ_JAAOQS010000079.1:0-43078 GCF_011603105.1 Rhodococcus sp. A14
AGTGGAATCCGCCAGGTGTATCCGGTGCTGTTCATCGACTGTATCCACGTCAAGATCCGCGACGGCAACGTGGCCAACCGGCCGATCTACGTCGTGATGGGGGTGACTGTGGACGGCACTCGCGACATCCTCGGATTATGGGCCGGCGAGCACGGCGACGGGGAGGGGGCGAAGTATTGGCTCCGGGTGTTGTCGGAGCTGAAAAATCTTGGTGTGCAAGATGTTCTGATCGTCGTGTGTGACGGTCTGAAGCATCTGCCCGACTCGATCGGACAGGTGTGGCCGCAGACTATCGTGCAAACCTGCGTGGTCCACCTCCTCCGCAATACCTACGCCTACGCCTCCCGCAAGGACTGGGCCGAGATCGCCAAGGACCTCAAACCGGTGTACACCGCGCCGTCGGAGCAGGCTGCGCTGGACCGGTTCGCCGAGTTCAGCGACAAATGGGAGAAACGTTATCCCGCGATCATCCGGATGTGGACCAACGCCTGGGCCGAGTTTGTGCCGTTCCTGCAGTTCGACCACGCGATAAGGCAGGTGATTTACACGACCAACGCGATCGAGAGTGTCAATGCCCGAATCCGCAGGGCTGTCAAGGCCCGCGGCCACTTCCCGACCGAGGCGGCGGCCCTGAAATGCGTGTACCTGGCCATCATGAGCCTCGACCCCAAAGGCACCGCCCGCCAGCGCTGGTCCAACCGCTGGAAGGCAGCGCTGAACGCCTTCGAGATCACCTTTGACGGACGCCTGTCCGCCGGACGAAAGTAGTGACAGTTCAAACAGTTACACCGTTAACTTGACAGACCCCGGTCTTTCGCTAGGAGTTCTATGTCGGGCCCGCGTGGCACACCTGTAGCTTCGCTGCGATCGTGGCCAGGGCTCTACGGTCAGTTGCGCTGAGCGTCTCGAGCACCAGCCGTCACACTGAAGCGCATGCGTGGGCGTCGCCGCGACGACCACCTCGTATCCGGCGTCGGTTCATATGGCGAGGGTAGTGGACGCGCCAGACACCAATGAGCGACCTGTCAATCGTCGTCCTAACTTTGGCCTAGCGGCCCTCTGCCATGACACGTCTTTCATTACGATGGCAGACAAACTGCATGGATTGGGAGGCGTCAGAGTGGGCGAAGCGAAAGACCAGCCAGCTGTGGAACAGCTCGAGTTAGGAGCGGTGTTCGCAGCTCTTGCGGACCCACATCGGCGATCGATTGTCGAGGACCTTCTTCGGGAACCGGATGGGGCTCGGCGCAAGTGCTCAACCTTCGGGGTGGGGGTCTCCCGGTCGACGATGACCCACCAATTCAAGGTCCTCCGTGAGGCGGGCCTGATCACTCAGTTCGACTACCGCAACCGAGCCGAGGTGATGCTGCGTCGAGCAGATCTCGACGCACGTTTTCCAGGGCTGCTTGATCTTGTAGCAGCTGGTAGCAAACGGCGAGCGTCCGCTCCGGAAGACGCCTCGGCTCGCGGCTAGCTTCTGTGGTGTGTCGACGCCAGCGACCCGTTTAGGGCTCTCGGAGGGAGTCCTAAACGGCAGCGGAGTAGGAAAGCCAGATTGCACAGCCCAAAGCTCACATCAGTCGCGAGAAGCAGGTTGTGTCCATGAAAGTGTACGGACCGGATTCGGATCTGACCGGCGTGTCGTAGCCCCAGTGAACTCGGCGTGACTCTTCGAGAGACCGACCGTGGTCACTCGATAAAGCACCACGCGATGACCAGTGCCCACGACTTCGAGGATCGCCCGGTAGCCCTCGGCGTTGACCCCGGCCGCGACCAGTGCGTGCATGTTGACCACCCCGCCCGTTCTCCCGGACCTTGAGCACCAAGGGCGTCGGCGGCGACGAATTGCGTGGCCGGGATCCAGGGTCGGCTGCGGAACGCCTCCACTTTCGCGTCGAGGTCATCGGCCATCACGGCCACCTTGGATTTCGACAGGCTGAGGATGCCGAGGGACTCGACGACCTTCTCCATCCGTCGGGGTCGAGACACCGAGCAGGTCGCAGGTGGCCACCACCGAGGTCAGGGCACGTTCGGCACGCTTGCGGCGCTGCAGCAACCGAGCACGGCGAACTGTGGGTATGGCCGCCGAGGTTCTCGTCCGAGAGCAGTCGATCGCGGTACAGCCCAAAAGTAAACTCTCGATCCGCGGCACCCCGCTGTTCGGTAACCTCCCAAATACAGGACGTGGCGGGGCACGGTGCCACGTTTCTTCCATCTCGACACGACAGATGCGAGCAGCTCGGTGAGGGCGGCCAGGGCCACCCGTCCCGGCCTGGAGAACTAGCCCCCCCCCCGGGGATGCGGGGCATCGTCCGTCGTGAACGGCCGCATCCCGGTGGGCCCATGCGCGGGCAGCCCTGATCGTGGGCACAACGGCCTCGACGTCGCCAGCGAACCACGCTCCGCATCGCCCCCACCGACCACCCACGGAGAACTGGCGAAGCAGCGCCGGTGAGCTCCCGCACGCCATGCCCGAAGGACCTCGCTACCGGCCATCTATTCGAAGGTCAGTGCGCAAGACGAAGATCGAGACTAGGCCGGGACAAATGGCGGGTACACGACGAATGGTCGAAGCCCGCCCGCTACCCGGCCTCGACTGCCCCCCCCTTGTGGCCAGACGACAGGCAGCACTGCCGAACCCACCCAGGAGGTGACAGCCGCGGCACTGCCCGCATAACGGCCGAACGAGAAACAGGCGGCAGTTCATACACGATGCCCTGAGAGATGATCCTTGGGGTCAATCGCTTGAGTCACAGCCTGTGTTCGTCATTTCGAATCATAGGGCTGGCGACTTCCACGTTGGAACGATGATGCGTCGAGGCCCGGGTCGCAGCTCGTGAGCTCAATATAAGTGCGCCAGCGCAGTGTCGGCGTCGAATCCGGCGAAGTCGTCGAGCGCACCGTCACGCAGTCGGCTGACCCAACCAGGATCGGCAAGCAACGCCCGACCGATGGCGACGATATCGAATTCGCCCGCATCGAATTGGTCGAGCAGCCGACAAACCGGGGCCGGGGAGATCCGCTTTGCCTCGACGAGCGAGAACCCGAACTCGGTGTCCAGACCCACCGAGCCTACTGCGATGACCGGCAGCCCGGTCAGCTTCTTGGCCCAGCCCGCCATACCCAGCCGTGGATCGTCATCGGGAAAAGCAGGCTGATAGTGGCGACGAGTGGACGGGTGCAGCACATCGACCCCGGCCTCGATCAAGGGGGTGAGCAATTTCTCGAGATCGATTGGTGCGGACGCTAATTGGGCGTCATAGCGGTTGATCTTCCATTGCGAGAACCGGAAAATAATCGGGAAACCCGAACCGACAGCCTCCCGCACCGCAGCCACCACCTCGGCAGGAAACCGGGTACGTGCAGTGAGTGTTCCGCCGTAGCCGTCGGTGCGGCGATTAGTGTTCCCCCAGAGGAATTGGTCGAGCAAATAGCCGTGACCGCCGTGCACTTCAACGGCGTCGAATCCGGCGTCACGCGCGTTGCGGGCAGCCTTCGCATACACGTCGGCGAGCGCACCGAGCTCGTCGATGCGCAACGCCCGCCCGACCTGGTTACCTGCAACGTCGATACCCGATGGGCTGACCGCCTCCTGTCCTTCCCTCCCACCGTCGAGGACGTCTCGCTGCGAGCCCTCGTGCCACAGTTGAGCCGCGATAGCGCCGCCCTCGGCATGCACGGCATCGGTCACCGCGCGCCAGCTCCGCAATACCTCGGCCCCATCGATAAGCGGAACGCTGTCCGGCCCAGCCGCCGGATGCGGGATGCGCACGCCCTCAGTGATGATCAGCGCGGTTCCACCTGCGGCCCGGCGGGCGTAGTAGGCGGCCACGTCCGGGCCCGGCACACCGTCTGGGGACGCGAACCTAGTCATCGGGGCCATTGCGAACCGGTTCGGCAGTGTCAGCGTGCCCACGCTCACCGGCGTGAACAAGGATTGCAGCCGCTTGTCGTCAATCACTTCCACCCTCAATCCCTCACCCTAGACAGCGCGTTAATATCCTGTTTCACTCGGGCCTCTTTCTCCGGGTGGACGCGTGGGACGGCGCCAACCCAGGTAAGCGTGAGATCCATCTCGATCGTCCCTATCTCTGCATCGGGTGCCCCGCCGAAAGCTGCTGCCACCCGTTCTTCTGATACTGCACACTTCCGCGGAGCCTTAGTGAATGGTGTTCAAACCTTGAACGGCTCAAGTCCGCCCCGGCGAGGAGGAACTGCGCCGCGGGCGTCACCGCCTCGGCCAATTCCGGAGTATTGCCCGCGCTGCTGGCGCCGCGAGAGCGGCCAAGGACACCGAGCCCGGGATGACGGCGGGTTTTCGATCCACTGTGCTCTCGGCGAGAACCGCGCCAACGGTCGACTGGGCATACGGGCGTCGAACACGGATGGCATGGCGCCGTGCCACAGAAGCGCCAGGTCGACTCCTGTCGGCGGCGGCGACCATGCCCGCTTCAGTGCGCCCACCTTGAGGCCCATGCCCGCCCTTGTCGGTCGGCACTGCCAGACCGTCGTCGGCAGGGCTCCGAGTCCGAATCGCTGGGCCAACCCCAACGCCGGAACCAACCCGGCCAAGGCAAGAAGATTGCGGTCTTCGAACGCCGGACGGTCACCGGGTGGGCCGGGATAGTGCACCTCAGAGACGCTCCCCGTTCTGGGATGGACCGGACCTTAGACAAGCCCAATCCTCCTGAACGTAGGGCCATCTCGCCGTCACGACCCACCCCGTACCCTCTGGTCGGGTCGCCCGGGGGGGAATCGCACCCCGGGCTCCCACAGATCCCGGCGTGACAAGTGTCCCGTCACCGGGCTCTTGTCATTCTGGTCACCAGACAGACGAGACGGATGTAGCCCATTTCCCAATGTGCGAACATGCTGGGACACCGTGCGGTGATCCCCTGCCAGCACTCGATGGTTTCTTCTCCGCTCGCAGCCGTTTGTATTCCTTGCGGATCCACCGCACCAAGTAGGCGTTGATTCGTGAGAGGACTTGATACAAGGCAGAGCGGTGAAACGCCCCCGTGATACTGCATCCAGCCCCGCACCCGGATTGATGCGTCGTGCGAGGTCGGCGAAGGCGTGACCGGTGCGGGTGTGCAGCCGCCAGGACCGCACCGCCGCACCGATCTTCTTCACAGCGTCCTTGCTGTCCGCGGGCACGAACGCGCTGAAGTGCTGCCCATTCCTGTGCGGCGCCCTGCGCTGGCGGAACGTGAACCCCAAAAACGTGAACGACGTGTGCTCGCGCGAGCCGCGCCGCGTGCCGTCCTTGCAGTAGACGATCCGTGTCTTGTCAGGATGCAACCGCAACCCGACCTGCCCATCCTGTTTGCTCAGCGACAGGCAGGGCCTTTACAGCAGATCGGCGTTCTCACGAGGTTCAGCGCTGAGGTGTCACATCTCGTATCCGGGTTCCAGTTAGGTCAAGAAGCCAATACTGCACGCTCACACCATCACTCTGGCCCTGTCTGACGGTCCTCCCAGTGTTACTGACGAAGAGGGGTATCACCGGATTGGACGCGCTGCCCACTCGTAGCCCAGTGGTCGACCTCGGACATTTCGGCCATCCCGGGTGCATAGGCGGCGATGTCGTCCGGGCGCGCCAGGCCGGCTCCGCCGGATGCGTAAGAACCACCATCGATGGCCAGGTTGAGCCCCGTAACCCAGGAGGCCTCGTCTGAGGCCAAATAGACAGCCGCGCCTGCAATATCTTCGGGCTCTCCTAGGCGCGGAATCAGGTTCGGTGTCATGGTAACGCGCCGTTGTTCGGTGCCTTCCGTGCCGTAGAACAGCAGGCCATTCGGGGTTGCCACACAGCCTGGTGAGATCGTGTTCACCCGGATGTTCGCGCTGGCCACTTCGTTCGTCAGGCAGCTTGCCAACCGGATGACACCAGCTTTGGCCACCGAGTAGGCCTGGATGATGGGGAGGTTGCCCGGGTACCCCGTCCCTACATCGGAACCGGCCACCGAGCCCATGAAGATGATGCTGCCGCCGCCGCGTGCGCGAAGGTGGGGAATAGCGTGTTTGGAGACCAGGAAGGGAACGGTCAGTGTGTGGTCGAGGGTGAATTTCCAGTCCGCGAGGCTGGAGTCTTCGACCGTTCCCAATCGTAACTGCATCGCGCTGTTGTGTAGGACGTCGATGCCGCCAAATTTCCCGGCGGCGAACTCGAGTAGCTGGTGCGCTTCCTCCTCGTTCGAGAGGTCGATCGGGTGCAGCGATTCCATCCGTCCGCCGGCCGCGCGCACGATTGCGAGCGTTTCCTCGGCGGCTTCGGCGTTGATGTCGCATCCGACGATCGACGCTCCTTCGGCTGCGAACCGCAACGCGACCTGCCGCGCCATTCCGCGGCCGGTACCGGTGATTACTGCGACTTTGCCCTCCAGACGACCGGTCATAGTGATCTCCTTGTCGAGTCAGTTTGTTCGGACACTCGTGGATGAATAGAACCCGTCCGCGTGCCGCCTCTCGCCCGTGAACTAGAGGGCGCTGTGTTCGCTCGGACGCGGACGGCGACGAACGTACATCTCCATTTGAAGCGTCATGACAGGCTGCGAGTCTCGTGACGATAGGGTTCCGATGGTTGTCACCCGATCCCAGTACGGGTGGGTATTACCGATTGCGGTGATGCTGAAAGTACCCCGCAGGTAGGTGTCGGCACGGACCGGTGCGCGGAACTGCACCTCACGCAGTGCTCGGCCTGCGACTATGTGCCAGTTTCCGAATACTCGGTTGACAGCGAGGCGTTGGAATACCGCGAGCGTGTGGACGCCGCTCGCGATTATCGTGCCGAAGTGGCTTGCTTCGGCGAGTGCGACGTCGGTGTGTATGTGCAGAGGATCCCAGTGGTCGGCGAACGACATGATCTCCTCCGCTGTGACGAGGTACTCCCCGAGGTCGTACTCGTCTCCTACGGCGAGGTCCTCGGCATATCGCAGTTCGCCGTCATCAGCTGCGGCATGGTTCATTCCGACTTCCTTCCCTGCTACGGCTGGGCGCTCTGCGCAGTGATTGCGGGTGACTTCGACGCCCCTGCCAGTCTTCCCGTGCGGTTACACGAAGTCGGTGTGCCGCGCGGGATGTTGGCCGGTCGCGGTCTTTGGTCGCGTTGCTCTGAGTAGCCCGTACGAGCACATCCCAGCGATTGCCAAGGGCACCAGTACTGCGATGTACAGATCTTTCGGTGACATGAAGCCGATTGCGTAGCCGCCGAGGATGGGCGACACGATCGATCCGACTCTGGCGACGCCTAGCATCGTGCCGAACCCTTTGGCTCGTATTCGTATTGGGTACACGGTGGTTGCGATCGCGGTGAAGGCCGTCAGTGAGACGAAGACGAACAGACCCAGCAGCAGGGCCATGGTCAGCGCGAAGGGGCCCTGCAGGGTCAGTGCGAAGGCAACCAGGGCAGCCATGCCCAGGGCCATCGACATCCAGGAAATTTGGGCAGACGGCCGCTTGAGGCCAAGAAATCCGTACAGGATGGCCCCGATCATCGTGCCGACCGACAGCATGATGCCCACTAGCGCCCCGCTGCCGGTGTCTCCGGTCTCATTCTTGATCAGCTGAGGGGTCCAGGAACCGATGAAATAGAACGCGGCAGTGCAGAATCCATAACCGAGCCAGAGGAGCAGGGTGGTTACCCGCAGTCCTGGTCCGAGGAGTTTCGTATCCGATTGATCGACTATCGCCTCGTCGGCTAGAACACCGCCATTGAGGAGTCCTTCCTCCAGGTTGACCCGCGTAGACAACTTCTCGGCCGTCTCCTGCGCCGTGTCGTCCGATGACCGTCGAAGGTAGGCCACTGTTTCTGGGATGAAAGCGGCGACAACGACGGTGACAGTTGCGCTGAGGGCAAACCCTACCCAGAACAACCCTTTCCATCCGCCTGCGGCTTCGATTACCGAGGCACCTGCCAGGCCTGCGACGAAAGTTCCCAGGGGGTAACCGAAGAGCACCACGCCCACCGAGAGGCTGCGGCGTGATGGTGGAGACATTTCCTGGGCGATGACCATAGAGATTGCGCCGAGCACACCGATTGCCATTCCCGTAACGAATCGGGATGCGATCAACACCGAGTAGTTGGGGGCCAGTGATGAAACAAGGAGGCCGGCGGTGTTGAGTACCAGCGCGCCGAGCAACGTCGGGCGACGCCCATGGACGTCGGCCATTCGAGCCAGGAAGAAGGCCCCGACGCCGATGCCCACCAAGGCTGCGCTGATCAAGTAGCCCTTGTCGGACGCTGTTGCGTACCCCTCGGGGAGGTTGGGGAGGGCGTACCCCATGATGAACAAATCGTAGCCGTCGAGCAGGTTGACGAGCGAGCATACTAGAACGATTGCTATTTGATACGGCGTCATGGACGCCAGCGAGCGAGCCCCATTGAGGGTCATGCCGACTCCTTCTCGAGTCACGGGTTGATCCGACTTGGTTGAATCCCCGAGATGCCGTCGACGGTGAGTCTCGGGGAACGGGGCGGATGTGTTGATCGGCCGGAATTGGACGGTCTGGTCTCGGCGGTCGCTGAAGCACTGTCACCGGTTCATTGCCTGGATCCCCACACGTGGAGCGCTAGTGCGGCGTGGTTGAAGTAGTTTGACAGTGGTTGTTTGAGGGTGAAAGCCCGCTGGACCCCGAAATTGTCTCCACGAATTCGACGGAGGGTCGGGCGGAGGCTGCGGACCGGAACGCTTGGACTAGGAGGTTGCGCGGTTCGCCCCGGCCGGGGCATCTGTGAATGACTGACGGCTAGACGGCTCGTGTTGTGTGTCGCTCGCTGCCACGGCTAAATATCTTGCATTGGCTCGTGCGAGAGCGATATTCGTAAAGATTCGTTGGATCGATTCGGTGGCGCGGCGGGGTGTGATCAGACTGACACATGCAATGACGGCATGAATGATGAGCAACGGCATTTGGGAGGCCTTCTAGGTTTGCGGCGCGATGCCGAGTCGGGGAACGGGATACCTCGCGCACGGAGGGTCCGATGCCACGTTCTGCACCAGCACGACCGTCAGAAGACTCATAGCACAGGCCCGTAGGGTCAACCGGGGCAGTCAGTCGAGATTGCTGCCACGGAACGAATGGGCTCGAGAGGGATGATTTCGAGGTTCGACTGCAGCAATGTCGTGCTATCGGCGAAAAATGCTTTCATGTAGGGCTGTTCGAGGTGCTCACGGATTGCGGCACCGTTAGCGTAGAGTTCATAGAATGCGATGCTGTCGGGCCTGGATGCATCATGATGGATCTCGTACACAAGGATGCCTGGCTCGGCGCGACTCGGGTCTCCCAGGGAGAGCATCCGCTCCATCAGGATGTGGCGTGTGCCTTCCTTGGCTCGCGCGTAACCGTAAAACGCAACCGGTGTCTCGCTGGACAACAACTCGGCGGGGACGATCTCTGACACGGCATACCTTCCTATCAGCCCGCATCGAGCGAACAACGCCCTCGAGCGCGGGTTCGAATCGAACCTGGGGTGGCGAACCATCGCAGCTTCCTGACCACCGAAGACGGTGCACAACAGGTGCGCAAAACTACAGAAGCGGATATCCAGCGGTAACCTCCAGCTGGGTTCCGGTGACGAATCGGCCACTCTCCCCTACCAAGTACAGGACGGCGCGGGAGATGTCGGCCGGGTCCACCCACGGTGTATCGAGTGCAGCGAGTGTCTGGAACACGGGTTCGACGCTGTGGCGCGTGGGTTGATCCACGTCCGGCGCGAAGAGATCGTAGATCATCGAGTTCTGGATCATCGGGGTATCGCAATTGGTCGGGTGGATGACGTTCACCCGAATCTGATGTCGTGCCAGTTCTTTGGCCAAAGCCTTTGCTACACCGACAACGCCGTGCTTCGAGGCGATGTAGTGCACCATCGACTCGACGGGAGTAAGGGTACTGGCCGAACCTATGAATACCATCGATCCACCGCGTCCACCATCGACGATATGCTTCGAGGCGGCCTGCGCCGAGAAGAACGCGCCGGACAAGTTTGTGCCCACCACGGTGTTCCACTGCTCGGGCGTGATCGATTCTGCCGCGGTGATTTCGCATACGCCGGCATTGAGCACCGCGATGTCCAGTCGCCCCAGATCGCGTACCGCCCTCTCGACACCCTCCGTAACCGCGGACGGATCGCGCACATCGCATTCGAGGCGGTAGGCACGCTGTCCGTACTTCTCCACAAGACCGATCGTTTCGTCGAGGTCCTCTGCCGTCGACGTCGGGTATGGCACGGTTGCAACCTGTCTGCAGATGTCGAGCACGATGACGTCCGCGCCCGACTCAGCGAGGAAGGTGGCGTGCGAGCGGCCCTGCCCTCGGGCGGCCCCGGTGACCAGAGCGACTTTGCCTGTCAGATCATGCATTCTCGATCTTCCCGTCCGACCGACTCGCAGGTCGGTCTTCTCGTGATCTGTTGTCGTAGAATAGATATTGTTGCGGTGGAGCCGTTCGGTGTTACCCGTTGGGTTCCTTGCGGTTTGTACTCCCCAGGGTTCACGCAATGTTGTTGGCGATGAGCCCGGCAGAAACGTGCAACACTTCGCCGGTGACCATGCGAGCGTCGTCCGACAGGAGGTACAGGTAGGCGTTGGAGACGTCCTGCCAGTCCACACCTGAGACGCCGAGCGGATGCATGGTTTTCATTCGTTCGACCATCTGCTCGCGCGTCGGGTTCTCGACGTCCGGACAGAAGAGTTTGTAGGCTTCCTCGTTGTTGTTCATCGAGGGAAGGTCACCGGAGTTGACATTCGTCGGGGCCACACAATTGGCGCGTATACCGTATTCGCCGTATTCCATTGCTAGGGTCTTCATCAGTCCGATCACTGCCCACTTTGAGGCGCCGTAGTCCGAGATGTGGGGGTAGGCGGCGCGGCCTGCGGTGGACGAGGTGATCACGATGTTGCCTTTGCGCTTCGCGACCATGTGCGGCAGGACGGCGCGACACACGTTGAAGACGCCCGTGAGGTTGGTATCAATGACCGTACGCCACTGTTCGGGCGAGATGTCTGCGAGCTTGCCGAATTTCAGGATGATACCTGCACTGCTCAGCAGGTGATCGATTTGTCCGAGTTCATCGATCGTCTGTCGCGCAGCGTCCACCATAGTTTCGTCATCGCGAACATCCGCGACGATGCTGATGCACTTACGTCCCACGTCGGAAACCATGGCGCGGATCTGTTCCAACTCCTCCTCGGAGCCGCCTGGGTAGTTCTGCCCCGCGACATCGGCAACGCAGTTGTCCACAAGTGCGATGTCCGCCCCCTCGCGTGCCAGTGTCAGAGCGTGGGATCGACCTGAGCCCTTTGCTCCGCCGGGTGATGAGTGCAACCGTTCCATCCAGCTTCCCCATGCTCTATCACTCACCTGTTCTCGACGTTTGACTGGAGGTACCTATGCGTGTCGTACGCGTGATGTGTATCGAAGAACCGCTCGGTGCCCGTGTTCTATCAAAACCAATTGCAGTACAGGCACTGTCGAATACGCGAGCTGACTGGTGGCACAGGATATCTTTTTGTGTGCGACTCACCGGACATTTGATCCGACTCTTGAGTCGTAATATCGACCCATTGGTTAGTAACCTAGTTCCAGCGCGTGGACGTGTCAATGGTCACAGACGCCAGATCTGGCGAGGTGCCCTGACCGTGTCCGGATCTATAGGCTGGTTTGGGCAGAGCAGCTGCAGTATTGAAACGCCGGACGAGTCCCACATGCGAGTTGTAGTCTCGCGTGCGTGGATTCGTCCGGCGTTGACTGTCACGTACCACGGCTGGGGATCGGTTTCTGGCGACAAGGATTCTGTTGTTCGAACTATAACGACGTTGGCCATCAGACTACGCAGCAGCTGTTGCAGCTCGCCGCCTCCGCGGGGAGCTGTTGCAGCTCAGCATTTTCCCCGCGGAGCTTTTTGATGGGACGGCGGAGCAGGCTGAACTCTCACGTCGTCGACATCCCGCCGTCGACCAAAATCGTCTGGCCGGTGATGTACCCCGCTGCGGGCGATGCGAGCCAGACCGCGGTTGCGGCGAGTTCCTCGGGCTTGCCCGCTCTTCCCAACAGGAACCGGGGCTCGAGCGAATCGGTCACATACTCTGGGGGGTATGACTCCGTCATTTCGGTCTCGAAGAAGCCCGGCGCAATCGCGTTTACTCTGATTCCCGGTTTACGTCCCCACTGCGACGCGAGGTCACGCGTGAGTCCGACGAGGCCGGCCTTGCTTGCGGTATAGGCCGCCTGGGGCAGTGCGGCAGTAGTGAAGCCGAGAACACTCGAGATGTTGATGATCGAACTCCCCAGCGTCATCACTTCGGCGCAGGCTTGGGCCATCCAATAGCTACCTCCGAGATTGACATCTACTACCGCCCGGAAGGCATCAGGGCTCTCCCGAGTCGCCGGGACTGCACTCGCCATGCCGGCATTGTTGACGAGGATGTCCACACGACCGAACCGTGCCATCGCCGCCTCGACCAGCTCTACGCACTGGCGAGGATCGGCCACGTCGGCGTTCTGCACCAGGGCCTCGCGCCCGTACCCGCGTACCGCCTGTGCGGTTGCCTCCAAGCGGTCGACCCTGCGCGATGCCACGATTACGTGGGCTCCGGCGCGGGCCATTGCCTTGGACAGCGATACGCCTAGACCTGCTGACGCCCCGGTGACGATCGCGACTCGATCGTCGAGGCGGAACATTTCCGCGAAGGCGCCTAGGTTGTCGGCCGCCTCTTGTTCGTGCATTTCACTTCCCTCTTCGAAGTCAGCCCCGACCCGGATATCGACGGCTTACGCCATACCGCCCGACTCTGCTGAAAGTTTCGTCGACACTTAAGGCTTGGCTACCGCTGTCGACACCTGGAGCCGGGACCGGTCTCTTGACCAACTATTGGGAGTGCTCAGACGGGTGAGGGGGCCTGACCACGGCGGTCGAGAAGCCGCTTGACCTTCCCCTCTCCTCCCAGCCCCGTCTGAGGAGCGAGGGATCCAGCAGGAACGATCGTCACCTCCACCGAGACACCGAAGGTCGACTTGAGACGATGCTTCATGTCTTCCTGGAGGGGTGCTGTGTCTTCGTCGTTCGCCTGCTCGATCAACACGGTCATTCGTTCACGGGAACCGAGCCCCTCGCCGACGTTCTCCACCACGCACAGGAACTCGCCCGTCGATCGCGCGTCGCCCTGGACGACGTCCTGCGCTGACCGCGGATACACGCTTGTCGCTCTCAGTTTCACCATTTCGTCGAGGCGGCCCAAGAAACCGGACAGTTTGGTCGTCCGGGCGCCGCACGCGCACGCTGCGCGCTCGGAACTACGCATGCGGTCTTTGAGGTCGTATCTGATGATGGGTGGAACCGAGCGATGCAGGCTGGTGACCACGATGTCGCCGTCGTGCCCCGGGCCGAGGATGCGTCCGGTCTCGCTGTCGGCGATCTCGACGATGGCGGTGTCGTCGTTGACGTGCAACCCATCTTTTGCAGCGCATTCGTATCCGATGAGACCGACTTCATGGGTTCCGTAGTTGTCGTAGACCGGAACACCCCATGCATCTTCGAGCAAGTCGCGCAGGTGTCCCTCGGTATCCACCCCGAGATAGGTATGGATGAATCGAGTGGACAGATCCTTCTTGAGGTCGATGCCAGATCGATCAGCTTCTTGCGCCAGGATTTTGAGGTACTCGCCGAAGGCGACCCAACCACTTGTTCCCCAGGAGCGCGCCAGCTCCAGTTGCCTTGCCGAACTGGTGACGGCCCCTGAACCGGTGGTCAAGGGGATCATGCCGCACCAGTGCATGGCGGCGGTCGACGAACACCATGCGGTGTTGGCCAAACTGTTGGTGAGGGTGATCTGTAGGATGTCCCCGACTTCGGCTCCCTGCGCAACGAAAGCTCGGGCGAATTGAATTGCCTGCACTTCCCATGCGACGGGATCGAACAGTGTCGGCCGCGGCAGCCCTGAGGTGCCACCACTGGATTGGATCTTCAGCGGTGTTCGCATCGCGTCCAGTGCGAAGTTCTGGTGGTTTCCGAACGGAGGGTGCTCCTCGATCGAGTGCTTGATGTCCTCACTGGTGAACGTGGGGATTTTCTCGAGGTCGTCCAGGCCTCGTATGACTCCTGGCTGCAAACCGGCGTCCGACCATCGCTCGCGGTAGAACGGGACCGCCCAAGCGTCGGCCACCCGTGCGAGAAAGCGTGATTCCTGAATCTGTCGCATTTCGTCGTCGGACCGTGTCGACATGACGGAGTTGAACAGGGGCGGGGGCGGGTAGTCCTCGGTGAGCTGACGCCAGTCGATGCTCGACCAGTAGTAGGGAATTTCGTTCTTCGACATCAATGCTCCTGAAGCTGTCGTTATGCCGGCAGTGTGGGCGCCGGTGGTGTTGTAGAAGTGCTCGGCTCAAGCAGTGACGAATTGGTAGGCGTTGCCGTCGCTCACGATACGACCGACACTGTTCCCGGCGAAGTGCGTGCCGAACACAAGGACATCACGGTCTGCAACCGAGGCGAGGAACTCCTGACGCCGAGCGGAGGACAGCTCACGGTCCCAGTCACCTCGCGAACTCCACGTGGGATGGGCGGCCTGGATTGGGTGATGTACGAAATCACCAGTGATGAACCCGGTCTCGCCCTTCGATTCGATGGTGAGACTGTGGTGGGACTTGGTATGGCCAGGCGTGGATGTATACCGCACGCCCTCGCAGATGGTGTGGTTGACCGGAACCAGATCGACGAGGCCCGCCTCGACACACGGTTGAATCGACTGCGCGAACACGAGACGCGTCTGCCGGTGGATGTCCGGATCCGCTCCGTTGTACGTGACGGCATGCCCGAGGTCGTCGGAGACGGTACCGCCCTCGGTGAGTCCCTTGTGGTACTCGAACTCGTCCTGAACGAAGGTGTACCGGGCGTTCGGGAATGTCGGCACCCATCGGTCACCGTCGAGCACGGTGTTCCATCCCACGTGATCGAGGTGGAGATGTGTGATGGCGACGTAGTCGATCTGTTCGGGCTTGTAGCCGGCATCCGCCAGTCGATCCAGATAGGGGGTGTCCAGGCCACCCCAGGCCGGGATCAGCGGTAGATCCTTGTGATTGCCGCACGCGGTGTCGACGAGAACGACAGACGACCCGGTGTCGACGACGAACGAGTGAACGCTCCAGAGTGTCTGCCCGTGTTCGTTGGCGTAGTCGGGGTACAGCCACGGAACGGCCTTGACCGCATCCGGCGTTGCCTCTGCGATCAGTCCGTCGAGCTCACCGACCTCGACCGCGATTTCGTTTATCTGGGTGATTTTCACATCACCGATCTGCCAGCTATGAGCCATGGGGTTTCCTTCTTTCGTTCAGTGTGTGTGGTGCTTGTTCAGACACCGCGTCCGGCCATTTCGCCTTCGTAGATCGCCTCGTCCACCCGGCGGGGTGCCAAGCAGTCTCCGACGGCCGTCACGTCGAACTGCGCTTCCAGTTGGGGTAGCAGGGCCGTATCGGAATCGCGAAGCATGACGGTCACGAGAGACTGCGCCGGTACCACTCTGGCAGCACCATCCCAGATGCGATTGAGTACGACGCCGTCCGAATTCACTTCGGCGACAATGTGTTGCGGTGTCAAGGTCACTCCCAGCGCATACAGCCTCGGATAGAGATGCCCGACATCGAGGTTGAAGAGTGTGTTGTCGCCCAAGAACAGCTTCGAGGAAACCACTTCGACCTTCTTGCCCGCATTCGCGAGGAGCTCCGCCAGTCCCAGCGCGAGGTACTCGCCCGTGTCGTCGATGATGACGACGTTCTCCCCACATGCCGAGGGATCCTCGATGGCCTGGATCGGATTGAGAACGCGGATACGCTCCAACCCCGGGATTTCCGGGCGGGCGGCGAGGGCGGCGGAGAACCCGTCGGTGCGCCAGGTCGATCCGGATGCAAGTATGACGTGGTCTGCACCGACTTCACGCACGCTCTCGATGTCGGCGGTCGTATTGAGACGGACATCGACCTTGTATTTTTCGAGCATTCGCTCCATGTCTTTGACCATGACGGACCATCGGCCACGCGTGGGCAACTTGGCGGCATATCGAATTTGCCCGCCGAGCGTGTCGCCGCGCTCCATCAATACAACGTCATGCCCTCGCGATGCGGCAACTTCCGCTGCCCGCATACCGGCGGGTCCCCCGCCGATGACGAGCACCTTCTGAGGTGTGGCGACCAAATCCAATGTTCCGCTGCCGAGGTCTTTCTCGCGCCCAGCGGCGGGATTCTGCGTGCAGGTCAGCTCCCAGCCCTTGGACATCCGGCCGATACAGCCTTGATTTGCCCTGACGCAATGCCGAATTTCGTCCTCGCGTCCGGTCTGCGCCTTCTGCACCAGGAAGGGATCTGCGATGTGCGCTCTGGTCATAGCGACGAGATCGGCGTCACCCGAAGTCACAATCTGTTCGGCGACCGACAGCTCGGTAATTCCGTTTGCGGTCACGACCGGATAGTTTCCGACGACCTTCTTCGCGCGGGCAGCCAGATCGACCAACTGGGGGCCGGGCAGGCTCATCGGAGAGACGACGCGATCGAACGTGGAAGCGTTCCCGGCGCTGATGCTGAAGTAGTCGAACAATCCAGAGTCCGCCAGGTTCTTGGCGATCTTCTCGCCCTCGGCCTCGTCGATACCGCCCGGAACGTATTCGGTGAGCGATAGTCTCACGCCGACCGCGAAGTCGGGGCCACCCTCTCGGCGCACCGCTTCGGCGCACTCACGAACGACGCGGCATCGATTCTCGGTGCTGCCGCCGTACTCGTCCGTTCGACGATTCGTCAGTGGGGAGAGGAAACTGCACAGGAGATACCCGTGAGCGGCGTGTACCTCGGCTCCGTCGATACCGGCAACCCGTGCGTTGCGTGCACTTCGGCCGAATCCCGCTACGAGCTGCTCGATGTCGGCGTGCGACATCGCTCGGCCGATCTCCCCATAGGTAGTCGAGGGCAGACCCGAGGGACTCCAGAGCGCCCTCCAGTTCTCGAGAAACATTCCGTTGTAGTCTTCCACGCCGAAGTGTGAAAGGTCGACGAAAATTTTGGCTCCATGGCGGTGCACGGCTTTCGCCAGTCGCTCGTACACCGGTATCACCTCGGTGGGCCATCCCTGGTGGGTGCGGTACCCCAGTCCGCGACTCGTTGCATGCACGGCTTGAGCCTCGGTGAGAATGAGCCCCGCGCCTCCCCTCGCCCGCTCCTCGTAGTAGTCGATGCTCTGTTGAGTCATCAGGTTGTCTTTGTCGCCGTACATCAGCGCGTGTGCGGTGACCACGATGCGGTTCTTGACACTGACCGGGCCCAGTTCGATGGGCTGCCAGAGCGCCGGATGCTTGGTCATGATGTTTCCTCGTCTCGTCGCGGCTCGACTGTCCATCCGGGGGCTGACCGGAGAGTCGAAAACCCAACCTAGTGTTCAAATGCGATAATGGCGTAGGTCACACAGGCTTGTCAATAAGGTGTGGCTCACCTGATTGGAATCCGCCGCGAAACGGTGTTCCGGTAGCCCAATCGCCGTGTGGGTCGCTCCACTGAAGCGTCCTGTCGTTGCTGGTGTGTTCGGTGGACCGATACGCCCCGCGGCCTCCGGGGTCGGTCGCGGCCCCGGAGGCAGCGGGCGATCGATCACCGCGGTCGCTCAGAGGCTGGCGGGGGGCAGTTCAGAAGATGATGCGGCCTACGGTTTCTGCAACCAGGGCCGGTTTTTCTTCGCCTGCGATCTCGAGGGTGTTTGTCGTGACGATCTGAAGGGCCCCTCCGGGTGCGTCCCCGACGGAGTTCAACGTCGTCCGCAAACGAACGTGGGCCTCGACCTGCACCGGGTTGACGAATCGAACTCTGTTCAATCCGTAGTTGATCGCCAGCGTTGTGTTCTCGATCGTGTATATCTGCCAGTTGAGCAACGACACGAGAGACAGGCTCAGGAACCCATGCGCGATGGGGGCTCCGAACGGGCTCTCGCGTGTCGCACGTTCGACGTCCACGTGGATCCATTGATGGTCCCCTGTGGCGTCGGCGAAGGTGTCGATGCGTTCTTGCGTGATGTGCAGCCAGTCGCTGGTGCCCAAGTCCTCTCCGACAGCGGCTTTCAGTTGATTCGGTGATGTGAAGATGCGCATGGGTGCTGAAGCTCCTTCAGAGATGAACCGGCCCGGTCGCGACACGCACCCGTCATGGGGTGGCCAGTTTCAGAGCTGTGCCCACTGCGGACAGCCGGTCGGCGGCGTGCAGGCCATCCCACATGGCATTGTCGAGACGTCGGGGTGCCAGGCAGTCGCCGATGCGAACCACACGACTGTCATCGCCCAGCTGCAGGTACAGGGTGTCGTCGACGGCGCTACCGGTTGCTAGAACCACGGTGTCGAAGCTGCCCAGTTCGACGGGCACGCCGGAGAATACATCGTAAGCGTCGACTGTCTTGTCTCGAATGGTGTCGATCCAGGTGTGGGGCCGTAGCTCGACCCGTGCATTGCGCAACCGCTTGTACAGGAATTCCTGGCCGGCCCCGCTCCAGAGCCCCACCGAGGTCGACCTCGTCACGATGGTCACCTCGTGGCCGTTCTCTGCGAGGTATTCGGCAGCCGTGGTCGCGTGCCCTTGAAAATCGTCCTCGACGACGAGAACTCTGTTCCCCACTGTCGCGGCCGTGTCGAACACTTCCCATGACGTGACGACATGCGGCAAGTCGTGTCCTGGTACGACCCTGACATCTGGTCGGTGAGTAGTGAAGCCGGTCGTCCACGGCCTCGAGCCTGTTGCGAGAAAGACGTGATCGAAAGTAGAGAGGTCCTCGACGGCCGCTGTGACACCCAGGTGCACGTCGACACCCAAGGTGTTGAGTCGGCGACGTAGATGTTCGATCAGCAGTCGAAACTCCGATCGACTTGCCGTGCGTGACGCCAGCTCGATTTGGCCACCCAACGTCTCGCGGGTTTCGAACAACACGACGTCGGCGCCGCGTTCGGCGCAGGCTGCCGCTGCCTGCATGCCTGCCGGTCCACCCCCGACCACCACGACTGATTGTCGGGTGACCTGCTTTCCGGTACTCGACCACTCGAACCCGACCCGAGGGTTGACGGTGCATTCCATCTGTCCGCCTTGAGCGGTCTTGCCGACGCAACCCTGGTTGCAGCTGATGCATGGTCGAACCTGGCTGAGACGACCTGATGCGACTTTGGTGGGCATGGATGGGTCAGCGATCAACGCCCGATTCATCCCCACCATGTCGGTAGAGCCCTGCGCCAGAATCGACTCGGCGACAAGAGGGTCCTTGATTCTCGTGGCGACAATGACCGGGATGGACACCGCATCTTTGATCGCCCGGGCGGCGTCGACGAAAAGTCCGGTGCCGTGCCCCATATCGGCAATCCATAGTGGATAGTTTTCGTTGCTTGCGCCGCTGACGTTGAGATAGCTGACCCCACCGGTCTGCTCCAACAGTGTCGCCGTGATGATGGCGTCGCTGGGGGTGTTGCCGCCGGCAATCATGTCGTCGCCGTTGATGCGCACACCCACCAGGAAGTCCGCGGAGACCACTGACCGGATACGTCGGACTATCTCACTCACGACGCGTGCGCGGTTTTCGTGTGAGCCACCCCATTCGTCGTGGCGATGGTTCATCTGGGGAGAAACGAATTGGGCGAGTCCGTAACCCTGCGCTGCGAGGAGTTCGACTCCATCCCAACCGGCTTGCTCCATGAGCGCCGCGGACCGAGCGAAGCTCGAGATCATGTCTTCGATCTCCGCTGCTTCAATCTTCTTGGGTATCTCCCGAACAACAGGGTCGGGTAGAGGCGACGCTGACAGAAGCGGCAGATGGCTCAGCCGTGAGGAACCTTGGCGGCCGCCGTCCCAGAGCTGCGCCAATAGCAGCGAACCATGCGATTGGACAGCCTGTGCGAGCTTGCGATGGCCCTCGACCGCCTCCGGGGAGAAGGCGTAGTTTTGTCCTCCGCCGGTCTTCGACCGATCCCATGCGGCCATGTTTCCGACGACAATCATGCCCACGCCGCCCGCCGCTCTTTCGGCGTAGTAAGCGATTTGCTGTTCTGTGACCATTCCGTTGGACGCGTAGTACGTGCCGTGCGGGGGTGAGACGATGCGGTTCTTCACTACTCGAGAACCGATGCGCACCGAACTTGTCAGGTGCGGGAATGCCATCCCGTCTTTCCACTCTTCGATCATGACCGTGTCCTTTCTGGATCGGCTGCCGCGAGTAACATCCGGGCAGCGCTGACGGTGGAGGTGATGTCATTCATGGACGCGCGATCGAACGGCGACGACGGCAACTCACCGCCGAGTAACCGCGCGTCTTTGAGCAGGAGGTCGACTTGATTGTCCGAAAGGGTGGCCAGGGCGTCGCCGGCCGCACTCGATCCTGAGCACGCCCGGATGACGTCGCTTGCGATCGACGGGTCGACTCCCTGCTCGTGTGCGGTAGCAAGCCCCGCTGCCGCACTCAGCACATTGCGGGCGGCCAGGGTGTTGTTGATCAACTTGAGCAACGAGGGTTGACCGACGGTGTCGAGCGGGAACAGTCTCGCGAAGACGTCGTGTAACAGGGCTTCTTCGAAGGCATCGGGTTGCGGGCCTGCAATCAGACCGGTGAGTTCGCCTTCTCGCGCCCTCACCTCGCCGCCTGAAACGGGTAGCTCGAACAGACGCCACGCTCGATGCGCGTCGACGACGCGGCGGGCGTCCGACGGAGTCATCGTGGTGATGATGAAGGCGCTGGCGCCGTCGTCCATCGCCGAGCGCACGCTGTCGTCGGACAACACCGCTTCGATTTGTTGCACCGTTCGCACCGCGATGAACATGCACCGGACATCGCCCCAGTCGATACCATCGAACGAGGACACCGCCCGACTTCCCGTTTGCTCCTGCCACTCACTCGCACGGATCCCGTCGACGTCCATGCCGATGACGTATCGGCCTTGTTCGGCCATGCGACGGGCAATTCCACCGCCAATGCCGCCGAGTCCGACCACCACTACCTGTGCGCGTCGATGCGCATAACTATCGGCCTGTGCCATCGGTTCCTCCACCTCACCTCGACATGGGACGTTTCGCTGGTCTGTTCCCGGCTTGACGGCCGTGGAAATGGCGACGGAGAACGCCGCATCGACGCTCGTCACCGACCGCGTGGGCGCCGTTGTCCACTCCGCGGGAAGCCGCGCCGGTGTCCACTGCTGCGTGCACGACCAAACCTACCCGAAGGTTGAAAACCCGACTGTGTAGTCGACACAAGTTGTACCACCTCTCTGCCGCGCATTCCAGGCATCCCGACGATTTGTGCGTCGAAGGCGTTCGGTTCGACCCCCGGGCGACAGTCGCGTCGCCTCGGTCAGATGGCGTGATGTCGCGTCCTGCGCGCGTGCCACTACGGTCCCGCTGCCGCGGGCTCGCCGAACGAATCCGACCGACGCCTTGAATTATCGACCCTCGGGTCGGTACTGTCTCGGTGCAGACCCTTGAAGGTCAGCGTTCTGTACGCGTCCACCTACCAGTGCACGCCCGCTGCGGCGAGGTCACCGTGCAGATGTCCGGCGCGACAGCGAATTACACGACAACGCAACAACAGGAGACGAAGATGAGCCTCGCAGTCAATGGAATCAACATCGCCGTTCGCGACCTAGCGTCCGCGACCGAGCGTTACGAACGCCTGTTCGATGTCAGGGGCGAGCACGTCGGCCCCGACGGATTTGCGTTCCCCGGCCTCGAGGGTACGAAGCTCGACGTGGGGGGCTTCATCATCAGTTTGATCGCCTCGACCCAGGAGGGCACGTCGGTGGCGCGCTTTCTCGAGCGCCACGGTGAAGGCGTCTTTCTCTTCTCTGCGAAAGTAGACGACCTCGATATCGCTACGGACGAGCTCAAGCAGCAGGGATTGTGGCCTCTGCTCGACGAGGCTGTCCGCGGAGACTTCGGGGCGGTCAACTTTTACCACCCCCGAGCACTCAACGGCGTGCAGCTCGAACTGATCGAGCATGTATGAACAACGGGGCGCGTAGCTGCACCAACGCCGTCGTCGCGCTGATTGCAGTGCCCACCGGTACCGGCTTGGCTGCGGCGGTGTCTATCCTCGGAAGCTATGACAACGGCTTCTGATCGTGCGGACGCGGCGGCTGCAAAGAGCGCCGGTGGTTCGGTACGCAATTCCGTGATGCGTGACCGCATCACAGAGGGTGCGGCCCGACTCTTCCAGGCCCGGGGGATCAACGGAGTCACCATGCAGGAGGTCGCTGCGGAGGTGGGGTTGTCGAAGGCGTCCATCTACCACTACTACGAAAACCGAGACGACCTGCTCCGGCACGTCTTCGGTGACTGGGCAAGGGGTGAGGTCGAGAAAGCCCGGGTGATCGCTGCATCGGATGCCGACGCAGCTACCAAGCTCACAGCTTTCATTCGTTTCCACCTGAACTCCCTGGTCGATCACCTGGATCTCTACTCACTGACTTTTCGCGAAGAAAGCGAGCTTCCCGACGACGTCCGCGACGAGTTCCGGGCAGCCAAGCGCGAGCATGATGTGCTGATCCGGCAGATTATTCGAGAGGGCGTAGAGGCTCGCATCTTCGAACCAATCGATGAAACCCTGGCAGCATTTGCGATCGACGGCATGTGCAACTGGATCTGGAAGTGGTATCGCCCGGGAGAAGACGGTAAACCCGCTGACGACATCGCCGAGACCTTCGCCCACTTGATTCTGCGCGGAGTCATGACGACCACGTCGACGGCGTCCGCCGGCTGGCCCGAAGACGTCCAGGGCGTGGATGGGGCGCTTGCCTACCACGCCCGCGAGATACGGCATCACACAAGCCAGCTCGAACTCTTGTTGAGGAATCGGTAAATTTCAGCGCGTCGCATTGATTGGTTTCTTCGAGGTACGCCTCTGACCCTCTCTGAGCGTCGGTACTGCACGGCCTTTAGACGGATCCCCGAGATGACCGGGGTGCTCGTCGGCGAATGAGGCGAGGTCCGGCACGCGAATGGTCCACTGTCGGACTTGGGCAGCACAGGGGTGCGCCCACACTGCACGGCTCTGCCGCGCGCTGCACTCCTCCGGAGGGCACCTGTTCGAGAGACGCATCTGTTCTCGTCGTCCGCAGGGCAGGACGCAGACCTGCCGCAAGCCGACCAGCCGAACCGGCGCAGACTGCAAGTTCGGCGCTCGCGGTCGAGTCATACGCGTCGAACCCCGCCGAACAAGCCGCCCTACCACACACCCAGGACCGCGTATTCGCCTGCGGCCGTTACGTAAGCACGCCGCACTCGGCTTACGACAGTCCACTTGACCGCCACTCCCGGCGCAGCCATACTGCGATAAGTAGACCGCAAGATCGAATATTCGACCCGCTGGTCGACAACATGAACGGACGAGATTTATGCCTGAAGCAGTTATCGTCGCGACCGCCCGGTCCCCAATCGGTCGCGCAGTCAAGGGTTCACTCCGAGAGATGCGCCCCGATGACCTGGCAGCACAGATGGTGCTCGCCGCATTGGGAAAGGTGCCCGAGGTCGATCCCCGAACGGTGAACGACCTCATGCTCGGCACGGCCCAGCCCGCCGGCGAGAGCGGATACAACCTCGGACGGGCAGTGAGCGTTCTCGCCGGAATGGACCACCTACCAGGCGTCACCGTGAACCGCTACTGTTCCTCGAGCCTTCAGACCACCCGGATGGCGCTGCACGCGATCAAGGCAGGCGAAGGAAATATCTTCATCTCCGCCGGAGTCGAAACTGTCAGCCGTTTCAACAAAGGCATGGCCGACGAGAACCCCGAGACGCACAACGCCGTGTTCTCCGACGCGGAGTCCCTCACCGAACGGCGCGCTGATGGCAACCAGGACCCGTGGGTGGATCCGCGAACAACCGGGGCACTTCCCGATCTGTACATCACCATGGGACACACTGCCGAGAACGTCGCGGAATACAGTGGGGTCTCACGCCGAGAACAAGACGAATTCGGCGTCCGCAGCCACAATCGCGCCGAGGCCGCAATCGAGCAAGGCTTCTTCGCCCGCGAAATCACACCCGTCACCCTCCCCGACGGCACCATTGTCAGCACGGACGACTGCCCCAGGCCCGGAACGACATACGACGTCGTCAGCAAGCTGAAGCCGGCATTCCGTCCGAACGGAACCGTCACCGCAGCCAACGCATGCCCGCTCAACGACGGCGCGGCAGCACTGGTCATCATGTCGGACGCGAAGGCGAAGGAGCTCGGGCTCACCCCCCTGGCCCGCATCGTATCGACCGGCGTATCGGGACTCTCACCCGAGATCATGGGTCTGGGACCCGTCGAAGCGACACGGCGCGCACTCGACATCGCCGGCATGAGCATCGGTGATATCGACCTGGCGGAAATCAACGAAGCATTTGCGGCTCAGGTCATTCCGTCGGCTCGTGAACTCGGCATCGACGAAGACCGACTGAATATCAACGGAGGCGCGATCGCACTCGGTCACCCCTTCGGCATGACCGGCGCCCGCATCGCCACCACGCTGATGAACTCGCTGGAATTTCACGACAAACAGTTCGGCCTGGAGACGATGTGCGTCGGCGGCGGCCAAGGAATGGCCATGATTCTCGAACGCCTGTCGTGACAACCCCCTGACAACACTAAACCGAAAGCAAAAAACGCAATGGGCAACATCACGTACGACTTCACAGGCAAATCCGTCATCGTCACCGGCGCGGCCCGCGGCATCGGGCAGGCGATCGCGAGACATTTCGTAGAGGCACAAGCGACCGTGTTCATGGTCGACTTCGACAAGGATGAACTTGCCAGCTCGGCCGCAGACGTCGGTGCAATCGGAATCCCAGCGGACGTCGGCGATACCGACAATGTCGAACACGTCATTTCGACCGTTGTCGCCGAGACCGGCCGCGTCGACATCGTCGTCAACAACGCAGGAATCCTGCGCGACAAAGTCCTGTGGAAGCTCACCGACGACGACTGGAATCAGGTCCTGCAGGTGCACGCGGGAGGTACTTTTCGGTTTACCCGCGCAGCGGCCCCCCACTTCCGCAAGCAGGAATTCGGGCGCATCATCAATATCACGTCGTACACCGGGCTCCGAGGCAACCGCGGACAGGCGAACTACGCAACAGCGAAGGCAGGGATCATCGGATTCACCAAGACTGCTGCAAAAGAGTTGGCTGCCTTCGGAGTTACGGTCAATGCGATCTCGCCCAATGCAGCCACACGCATGACCGCCACGATCCCGGAGGAGAAGCTCTCCGAGCTCACCGGTCCGATCGCCCGGCTCGCGGACCCATCCGAGATGGCCGATGCCATCTGCTTCCTCGCGTCGGAGGAAGCCGCGTACATCACGGGCGTCGTGCTTCCCGTCGACGGCGGGGTGTCGATGTGACGGAGTACAGGATTCGGAGATCTCGATGACCGACGTACTGTCACGACGCGACTTGGACTTCTTGCTGTACGAGTGGCTTGATGTGGTTTCGCTGACATCGCGCGAACGGTTCTCCGAGCACTCGAAGGACACATTCGCCGCGGTGCTCGAACTCAGCGCGGACATCGCCCACAAACATTTCGCACCGCACAACAAGAAGTCCGACGCGAACGAGCCGACCATGTCGCCAGACGGTTCGATAGTGATGATCGCGGAGGTAAAGCAGGCTCTCGACATCTACTCCGCGGCTGGACTACTGGCCGGACAGTTCGACGAGCGCGTCGGGGGCATGCAGTTGCCGACGACTGTGTCCCGCGCTGCGATGGCGTGGTTTCAGGCCGCCAACGCCTCGACCTCGTCGTACCCGTTCCTCACCATCGCAAATGCGAATCTGATTTCGACCCACGGCACCGACCAGCAGGTCGACGACTACGTCCGCCCGATGATCGAGGGCAGATACTTCGGAACCATGTGTCTGTCGGAGCCGCAGGCCGGCTCGTCGTTGACCGACATCACCACTCGTGCCGTGAAACAGGACGACGGCCGGTACAGACTCACCGGTACCAAGATGTGGATCTCCGCCGGCGACCACGAGCTGACTGAGAACATCATCCATCTCGTCTTGGCAAAGGTTCCCGGCGGCGGGTCTGGGGTGAAAGGAATTTCGCTGTTCATTGTCCCGAAATTCTTACCCGGCCCGGACGGAGAACCCGGCATCCGCAACGATGTGACGCTGACCGGCCTGAATCACAAGATGGGCTTTCGCGGAACCACCAACACGCTCCTTGCCTTCGGTGACGGCACGCATCAGCCGGAGGGCGACGCCGGGGCGATCGGTTTTCTCGTCGGCGAAGAAAATCGTGGGCTGAGCTATATGTTCCACATGATGAACGAGGCGCGGATCGGCGTCGGGTTCGTGGCCATCGCCCTCGGCTACGTCGGCTACCTGAAGTCGGTCGAATACGCAAAGACTCGGACACAGGGCCGGGCACTGGGCGCAAAAGATCCGTCCTCGCCTCCAGTCGCCCTGGTCGAACACGCCGATGTGCGCCGCATGCTGCTGGCGCAGAAGTCCTACGTCGAAGGAGCGCTGGCACTCGGCTTGTACTGCTCCTACCTGGTGGACGAACACGACAGCGCCGACAACGAGGCGGATGCGTCCAACGCGACGTTACTGCTCGATGTATTGACCCCGATTGCAAAAAGCTGGCCGTCACAATGGTGCCTGGAGGCGAACAACCTCGCCATACAGGTTCACGGAGGGTATGGCTACACACGGGACTACGACGTCGAACAGTACTACCGCGACAACAGGCTGAATCCGATTCATGAGGGTACTCATGGAATACAGGGCCTCGACCTGCTCGGCCGCAAGGTCACAATGCAGGACGGCGCTGGACTGAAGCTACTGGACTCGAAGATCGCGGCGACCGTGCAACGAGCACAGGCGATAGGCCGAGACGCCGAGCGTTACGCGACCGAACTGGCCTCTACCTGGAGCCGAATTGTGGACCTGACATCCACGCTCTGGGAATCAGGTGACCCCTCTCTTGCACTCGCCAATTCGACCATCTACCTGGAAGCGTTCGGGCACACCGTCATCGCATGGATGTGGCTCGAGCAAGTCATCGCCGCGGATGGTCAGGCCGGCAACTTCTACGATGGCAAGCGGCAAGCGGTCCGGTACTTCTACGCCTACGAACTACCGAAGGTCGGACCGCAGGTGGAGTTGTTGGCGAGCTTGGACAGAACGACACTCGACATGAACCCCGCGTGGTTCTGATCCGCGGGAGCGCAGACGGATGACTATCCTCGACAGATTTCGCCTCGACGACCGCGTCGCGATCGTCACCGATGCTTCATCGGTGCTAGGCGCGGCCCTGGCAAAAGGACTGGCCGAAGCGGGCGCAGACGTAGTCCTCGCCGCTCCTCGCACGGACGGACTCCACGAAACGGCCGACATCGTCCGCCGTTCAGGTCGACGTGTACTGACGGTTCCCACCGACATCACGGATCCAAGCCACTGCACCGCTCTGGTCGAAGCAACACTGGACAAGTTCAGAAGAGTCGATGTCCTGGTCAACAACGCCGAACTCGTGACCGTGGGACCTGCGATCGGCGAGAGCGTTCACGAATTCCGATCCGTGATCGATGTGAACCTACACGGTTCCTACTGGGCAGCACAGGCATGCGGGCGAGTGATGCAACCGGGGAGCTCAATAGTGAACATCTCAAGCATCCTGGGAATCACGAACACGGGCATGCCGCAAGCTGCTTACAGCGCGAGCAAAGCCGCCATCGCCGGGATCACCCGCGACCTCGCGCAACAATGGGGCAGCCGAAAAGGCATTCGCGTCAATGCAATTGCACCAGGCTTCTTCACAAATGCCATCAGCAGGAAATACCCAGAGAGCAACATCGAACAACTGGAAAGACGCATGCTCCTCGGACGAACCGGCGAACCAGAAGAGTTGGCGAGTACGGTGGTGTGGCTCGCATCCGAGGCGGGCGGCTACGTCACCGGACAGACGATAGTTGTCGACGGCGGCATGACCATCACTTGAGCAGCGTGCACCCCTTCTACATCGGGAGGTTTCGACGTCGGCGACACCGATCGTGTACTGCTCCCGCTCGAGTCGGGTCACCAACTCGGGCACCCACGGCGTCCAGGCCATCGATGATCGCATCTTTCTCCCACCGACAATGCTTGTGCCACAGCAGTTTCGAGTACCAGATTCGATTCGATGTGCACCAGCGCGGACAGCTCATTCGGATAGAACCGGCTGGGCTGCCCCGGCTGCGCCTGAAGTACCTCGGGCAGGAACTGCTGCAGCGAGCCATCCTCTACTGCGGCCGCGCGGAGGCGGAGTTTGAACTCGTCCACATCCAGATGCCGCCACCCCTGGGGGTGCTCCCCCACCAGGTGGGCTTGGGCGGTGGATTTGCCGGCACCGGGTGGGCCGGCCATCAGAATCCCCACCCGGTCGCGACGCACCTGTGTGCGCGATGCTCGCCAGTCCGCAAGGATCCGCAACCACGGCCGGGTGGGGACAGGTTCACCCTTGATTCTGCGGAAGTACCGGCGGTCATTGATCGTGGCGTGCGGGGCGTCGACCGTCAGCGGGCCGCCCGGGGTGGACAGTGAGGTGAGGAAGGCACGGCGATCCTCGAATTCGTGGGTCGGCACAGGTCAGTCGGCCAGTGCTTCGAGGATCAGGTCGTAGTCCTCATCGGTGAGGAACCCGTGGGTCAGCGCGCGGCCCACCTGGTGGTTGAAGCCACCCTGCGTCTGGGGGCGGACATCGTCGACGTCGGGGTAGCCGGTCGGCGCCGTCGACGTGTCGTACTCCCAGCCGATCAGCTCGGCGCGCATCGTCTCCGGATCGATCTCGCCGGCCGCGCACCGCGCCGCGACCTCATAGGCGTTGCCGCCGTGGGTGCCCGGGCGCACATCCGGGGCCTCGACGCGGGCCCGCTGAAGCATCTGACTGATCGCCGGCTGGCTGACGCCGTTGACCTCCGCCAACCGTGTCTGGGTGACCCCGCCCTCGTACAGTTGCCGCAGGTTACGGAGAAAACCGATATGCGCGACCACCTCACGTGCCCGGTTCTCGGCCATGCTGGAGAACAACCGGTCCCGGTCCATCATGATCGTCATAACCCGAACCTCCTCTATAAGCAATCTTATACCCGCAGTTCCAGGCCGTAAAGTCCGCGACGACCGCCGCGGGACACCCTGCGACTCGTGGGCGGCGGCCCCTCGCCGATCCGCACCGAAGGAATCAGGTCGGATCCCACGGCAATGGTTCGAGACTGTTGAGTTCGTCGAGCACCTGATCGAGGGCGGTGGTGGGTATCCGGAAGTCTGTGCCTTCCGACGCCCGGAGGCGGTCACGTACGTAGGCGAGCACGGCGAGGTCACGCTCGAGGTCGGCTGCGGTGCGGTCGCTCACGGACCCATCCTGCCCCGAGCCGGTTGCGATCAGAATCGTGCCGCCCCGGATGGCGCCGAGAAGAACGCAGCACGGCCTTCGTCGGCGAACACTCTGCTCCTGGGGACATGCTGTCACCGCAGGTCAGATGCCCCGCCCTGCGAACCAGTCCTCGCCCGGGCGAACCACCGGTCGTCCTGCCGGCCGGGTGTGTGCGGGCCCCGTACTGTGTGCCCATGTCCGCACGCCCCGGCAGCAACCGCACCACCGACGCCGCGCTGCCGTCCCTGGCCACCGACGACACCTCAGCGGCTCCCCACATCATCACAGCGGCGGCCCGCACCGGAACGGACATCGAGCTGCGGATTCACACGTCCGTCGCATCGTTCGACGTCGCGGCCGAGGAGTGGTTCCCCGCGGCGGCCGGGTTCGCCGTCACGGTCATCGTGCATACCGTCGACGCGCAGACGGGCGAGCCGCGGTATCTACCGCCCGCCGAACCAGCTGAGTGGGCGCGGGCGATCTCCACCGCCGGCGCCGCGCACGGCTACTTCCTCGGCGCCGTCGACCCGAACACCGGCACCCACCGGCGCGGGCAGCTCGCCTACCGCCTCTACCTCGACACCGACCGGCAGCCGATACCCGTGCCGCATCAGCTGGTCACCTGCCCGCACTACCTCCCACCTGGCCTCGACGGCAGAGCCGAGATCACCATTCCCACCACGGCCTGACCTCACCGTAGAAACCGGACGCCGCGGCGCCGACACAACTCGGCCACACAAGGTCGGCCAGGGGCCATCGGGAAAGCCTGCGAACGAAGACCTTTCGGGTCACCGACCGCAATCACGGTGATCGTGCGGCCACCCTTCGCCACGATGACGACTTCCGAAGCTTCATACCCTTCCCCATCCCCGCCGGCCACACATCGCGCCGTCGGCCACGCCCTCGGGTCAGGTCGAATCCTCGGTGGGAGCGGAGGCGGCATTGTCCTTGATCGACGCAATCCCGTTCTGGGCCGCCGCCTTCGAGGTGCATCCCTGGCTGGCCGCGATACATCGACGCTCCGGTTAGTTGCGATGGTCCCGGACGACAGGTTCATCACGGTGATCCCGGACGACAGGCTCATCACGGTGATCCCGGACGACAGGCTCATCACGGTGATCCCGGACGACAGGCTCATCACGGTGATCCCGGACGACAGGCTCATCACGGTGATCCCGGACGACAGGCTCATCACGGTGATCCCGGGCCACCGGCGGCTCCGCGACCGGTGGCGGATCGACAACGGGTGGTTCTTCGACCGGCGGGTCGGCGACCGGCGGTTCTTCGACCGGCGGATCGACAACGGGTGGCTCCACAAACGGCGGATCGGCCACCGGCGGCGGATCCGCGACCAGCGGTGGCGGGGGCGAACCGGGATCCGCGGGGGCCGGGCCGACGACCGGGCCCGGGTTCACAGGGGCCGGACCGGGGTTCGCAGGGGCCGGGCCGACGACCGGTCCCGGGATCGCGGCGGCTGGGCCGGGGTTCGCGGCGCCATCACCGGACGGGTCACCCCCGACGCCTCCTCCCACAATCACACCACCATCGGACCCGACGATTCCGGGAACGGTGCCGGGGATTTGCGTCCGCGCCTCCGTGATGTCTCTGCCGGGCTGCGGGGCGCTTTCGGGGACGACCTGCACAGTGGTGCCGTGCTCCCGGCCGGGAAGCGCAATGCCGCGCAGCTCGTCGTCCGCGAGGACGATGGCAGTCGTCGCGGCCAGGGAAATTGACAACGCCGCGAGGGAGCCGATCGCGATGCGAGCGCCGGTATTTCGAGCCATAAAAGTGCCTCCGACAGGGGGTACGGGATGTGATGACAGGCCCTATCCTGCGGCCCCGACAAACGTCGGGACAGGCACCCGAGGGTCACTGTCGCCCACCCCGACGGGGCGCGCCTATACCCATCGGCGTAACTACAGCGCCCCGGCACTGGTTCACCTTTCGACATCCTGTGTGAATGTCCGCGTGCGGGTTTTCGAATCAGTTTCACAGGGTAGTAATGCCTCCCTTGCCAGGGCAGGCGGGCGCGGCGCCCGAGGGTCCTGGCCGGGGCTGCCGGTGGCTATGCGCCACTGCACGATCGGCCACGACCTCCACATGACACCCGCGCGACCAGATCGAAAGGCTATTGCATCTGGTGTGTCCGACCAGCCCAATACACTGCCACCTGATGGACACTGCACGCATCACCGTCATCCCTGAGTTCGGCCTCATCATGGCCGAAGACCTGGTCAACCTCGACCGCGACTGGGTCGAATCGGTCCGCACCCATTTCGTCTGCGAGACCGACGGTTGCGATGCCCGAGTCGTCGCAGTCATCGGTCGCCCACCACTGCAACGCCGAACACCGCACTTCCGCTCTCACCCCGACGCGGTGCACGAACCCGAATGCCCCTACGCCGACGTCGTCGTCGAAGCCACCGGCAACGGCGGCGATCCCGAGAACCCGCTCACCGGCCGACACTCGTACCCCAGCCGGCTCGTGCCCCTCACCGAGCGGACCGTCACCGATCCCACCGGCGACGACACAGCCGACCATATCCGCAGCGGACCGACCTCACGCCGCACCAGAGGAAACGGCTCCGGCGCAGTCGACCATCACACCCGCGGAATCGCCCGCACGATCCGCCCACTCTGCCGGACCTTTATCGCGCACCCCGATCACCGGCGAGACATGCTCATCGACATCCCCGACATCAAGGCCACCCACTACCAGTTCGCATTCAAACGCCTACGCAAACATGGCGACCCGGACGATCCGGGACAAAAGTACGCCCGTCGAGCTCAAGACCTTCCGTGTCGATGACGCTAAATCCACGATCCGTGCCGATTGAGCGATGCAGTTCCGCCTTCCGAACCTCCCCATGGGTACCGGAGCGTACAGGCATGGTCGGGTCAGGTGCCGAGCGCAGTCAGCATCAGCGGCAGAGTCGCGAGCGCAAGGATCGTCTGCACAGCGGTGATCGAACCCATCAGTTGAGCATTGCCGCCCATCCGTGTAGCGAGGATATAGGCGGACGGCGAGGTGGGTACCGCGCAGATGATGATGATGCTGTCGAGCGCGACGCCGCGGACACCGAGCAGAGCAGCGATGCCGACCGCAGCGAGCGGGAGGGTCCCGAGCTTGAGGATCGACGCGAGTGCTACGTGCGGGAGGTCCGTGCGTCGCAGGCCAGCCATTACGGACGCGCCAGCAACCAAGGTTCCGCAGGCCAGGGCCGGTGCCGCAAGCGTCGAGATCGTCGATGCAGCGTACCCGGGAAGTCTCATAGCGAGCAGATTGAGCAGCAATCCCGCGAGGCATCCCAAGACCAGAGGGTTGGTGCACAATGCCCGTACCAGGGGGACACGGCTCGCTTGACGGTCCTGGTCACCGAAGACCGACAGCGCGGTCACACACACGATGTTGACCGTCGGCACCATCACCGCGGCGGCGAGTGCGAATGTCGCCACCCCGTCCTGGCCGTGCAGCGCGAACACGAGACTCAAGCCGATATAGGTGTTGAGGCGTGTGCTTCCCTGGATCATCGACGTCAGTGCCGGGCCGTCGAGGCGAAGCGGGCGCCGGCACACGATCAGGATACCGGTCATGACTGTGACCGGAACGATTACCGCGGCGGCGATCGGCAGGACCGGCACCGTGCTGAGGTCGACGTCGGCGAGCGAGTGCACGAATAGTGCCGGTGTGAACACGAAGTAGGTCAGGGACTCGAGTCCGCGCCAGAACGCCGCGTCGGTCAACACGTGCCGTCGCAGGGCGAGACCGAGTACGAGAAGCAGGACTATCGGGACGATGGCGGTACTGACTGCTGACACATCTACACCCTCCTGGCGGGTGGGATGTACAGACCGTCCGACCAGGTGATGAGATCGTCGAATGTTTGCGCGGCCAGTAGCTTTCTGCTCGCATCTCCTCGATTGACACCGATGTCCTCAGGGGTTGCGATAAGACCGTCCCGCCGCATCTGCTCATCTCGCGACCGATCTCGGGACAACGCAAGCGGCGTCGCTCCAGCTGCCCAGGACACGGCAGCTTTCCGCTCTTCGAGATCTCTGGCCTTGTGCAGGTAGGCGACACCTTGTTCAGTGACAATATGAGTGATGTCGTCACCGTAAATCATTACCGGTGCAGCATCGAACCCTGCCTCGCGACCTACCTGTACGGCGTCTAGTGACTCGACGAAATGTGGAACGCCTTTGCTGCTTTGGGTCTGCACTATCTGGACAACTAGCTTGCGGCCGCGGCCGTCGTTTGATTCGGCCATGCTAGCCCATGCTGGTGAGCTGTGCCGTCGACCTCCAGGGTTGTTCCCGAGGTTCGGGGCTCCGCCGAATCCCGTGATCCGGCCGGCGGTGACAGTCGAGGAGTTCCCAAGGGAGTCTATTTGCAGTGTCGAACCGATGAACATGTCAGTGCCGTAGAGTCCTACCGTTTGAGCGGCCATTCGATTCGAACGCAGTGTGCCGTCCGCTCCAACGGGAAAGACCGTGGGCCGGGCATTGACGTAGTCGTTCATTCCGACTTCTCCTCCGAACGGCATCACGGATCTCATCCAGCCGGTCTCGATCGCCGGAATGAGTGTGGGGTGGGGATTGACGGCCCAGTCGAGACAGATTTTGCCTCTCAGCCCTAATGACTCACCGTATGTCGGAAGAAGTAATTCGATCGCTTCCGTGTTGTATCCGATGCCATGGTTCAAAGACGTCACCGAATGGCGCTCATACACTCCCCGGATGGCGGTCATCGCCATCAATACCTGGGTGTCGGTGATCTTCGCAGGGTCCCGGGTGAACAGCGCCTCGAGGTGATAGGGGCGGTCGGCTTCGACTACGACATCTACCCACGTGCCGGGTATATCGACGCGGGGCAGGTCGGCGGTATTGACAATTTCGTTGACTCGCGCGATCACTACACTTCCGCGAAACGTTTTGGCCTCCACGATTAACGGCGTTTCTTCCGTGTTGGCGCCGGTGTAGAGATTGCCATCAGTGTCGGCCATTTCCGCGGCCACCAACGCCACCTGGGGGGCCAGATCGAGGTACATCCGTGCATACAGCTCGAGGTAAGTATGGATTGCGCTCGTCTGAAGCGTATCCTCAGTAATCGCTCGTACAACCTGTTGTGGCAACGGTCCGCAATATGCAAAATCCGCGCGGCGTGCGAGCCCCGACTCGAACAGATCAAGATGTTCCTGGCCGTGAGACACGGCATCACCATGTGAAGATCGTGGATACGACGAGGACTTACCTGCGCGAGTGAACGAGACAGGTAATCTGCTTGCTTCTGGTTGTTACCTTCGAGAGCGACCCGGTCCCCTGGTTCGAGCACTCGCTGCAGAGCGTCCACGGTGGAGGCAGGGTCGAGCACTTTCCCTTGCATCATCTGGGCTATTGAGCGAAGGCGCTCGTTTCTGGTCCGTGGCATGGGTCGGCTCCGAGACTGGGTAGAGGCGCGAATGACGCCGTTTGGTTCACTTTGCTTGGGGTACGTTGTGGTGGCTCCCGGCAGGCGGCGGCGCCGTTGGGATTTCGGATCCCTTCTCGCGGAAGCCTTCAAGGCGCCTCAGGCGTAACGGCCAGCCTTACAACGTGATTGGGAACGCATCACAATGCCCGTCCTCGGCTTCTATGACGGCAGTGCCCGAGGAAGGTCGAGAAGGTGGCCCATGCGGTCTCGCTTAGTGCGCAGGTAGCTCAGATTGTCCGGGGTCACAGCCGGGGGCAACTCGACCCGTTCGGTGACTTGTATTCCGCCGGACCGTACTGCCTCCACCTTGTTCGGGTTATTGGTGATCAGCCGGATCTTATCGACTCCGAGGTCCTGAAGTATCGCTGCGGCCACACCGAAATCGCGGCTGTCTACGGGAAGGCCCAACCGTAGGTTGGCTTCAACGGTGTCACATCCAGCCTCTTGTAGAGCATAGGCAGACAGCTTGAGACCGAGTCCGATACCACGTCCTTCATGCCCCCGCATGTAGATGAGAACACCGACCTCTTCCGCGACGATGGCCTGGAGCGCTGCGTCGAGCTGGTGGCCACAATCACATCGGCGGGATCGAATGAGATCCCCGGTCAAACACTCGCTGTGGATCCGCGTCAACAGACCGCTGGACCCTAGTGCGACCTCTCTAATTTCACCGTGAGTGAGGACCAGGTGCTCAACGCCATCTGCGTTTGACAGGTAGGAACGTACCTCGAAGTGTCCGTAATCGGTTGGGAGATTAGCTGAGCCACCGAATCTGACGGTCGTCTCGGTGTTCCGGCGATGCGCGATAAGGTCAGCGATCGTGATCATGGGGATGTTGTGGTCGGCCGCGAATGCGGCGAGGGTCTGACCGGACATAGGGACACCATTGTCGGCAACAAGCTCAGTGATCACCGCGACCTCACGGCAACCGGCCATCCGTACCAGGTCGACGGATGCCTCGGTATGCCCATCGCGTTCCAGGACACCCCCCGGGCGAGCGCGTAACGGAAACACGTGGCCGGGACGCCGCAGATCTTCGGGACGGGTGTCTGGTGAGGCAAGAGAGTGGACTGTCTTTGTACGGTCTTTCGCCGAGATGCCCGTTCCCGCTCCGATAGCATCGACCGTGATCGTGAACGCGGTGCCGTGGTTGTCAGTATTGACTGGCACCATGAAGTCCAGCTTGAGGCGATCGGCGATCTCGTTCGACATCGGTGTGCACACGATTCCGCTGCCGTGGCGAAGGAAGAATGCCATGTCATCGCCATCGAGGTACTCAGCCGCCATGACGAGGTCGCCCTCGTTCTCCCGATTTTCGTCGTCGGCGACCAAGACCATGCGGCCTCGCGCAATCGCCTGCACTGCCACGCTGATGGCGACCTGTGAATTCATCTCGTACTCCATTGCTGAGTGTTGGTAAAGGGCACCCAGTTCCGCCTCGACCGGCGTTGGTACCGGTGTAGGTGCGGTCGTGGTTCTGAGACTGCCCACATGACCTTGTCGCGGTGACCTTCCGCCGCGGCCTGGTGGCTCGCAGCAAGGCTTGTTGAAACGTGATCCTCGACGTGGAGTCCGGGACCAGTAAGTTGGCGGCCGAGCCGGGGTCCAAACTCAGCACCCGTTGCGTGTCGTTCTCGCCTGGCGTTCTGCTGTCCGCACTTGAAATGATCCGAGGCGGAGGGCCGGCACCAGGTAGTTATCTGTGACACCGACACTCCACGTCAGGTTCGGTACGGCTCAGTCCCGCGAGGTGGACCGCACCCCGCCGCGAGGGTCAAAGCGGCCACCGTCGAGATAACGCGCAAGTCGAGTGCGCAAACCTGGCCGGGCTAGCGAGGACACGAGAGTCGCCATGTCGGCATTGTCGTCAGTTTCCGTAGCAGTGGAAGTCCGCTCGAGCACCATGGTCACCGATGGCGTATCGAGACCAGCTGTGGCTGCGACGATCTTCTCTACCTCTGCCTGCTGGTGCTCGCGCGGAACAATGACGGTCGCAAGCCCTAACCGCAAGGCTGTCGAGGCATCTACATCGCGAGACTCCAAGAGGAGATCCCGGGCCGCGTGGGGTCCGACGATCGCGGCAAGATGCCGGGTACCGAGGGCCACCCCGAACCTGAACCCTGGAAATCTCATCGAGGTTCCTGGATCCAGCAGTCGGTAGCCGCAGGCGGCGACGATGTCGGCGCCGGCCCCGACCGCCTTTCCGCTCACACAGGCCACGGTGAGAAACGGTGCCCGGCGCAGCCGTTGGAGTAGTTGTTCGATTCGGACGAAGCGGAGTAGCAGGTCTCCCTCAGAGCCGTCCAGAACTCCCTCCATGTCGAAGCCACCACAAAAGTGGCGGCCTTCGCTTCGCAGTACAAGTACCCGGGTGTCTTCGGCGCTCACGTTCTCGAGCACCTCCAGGAGTTGTTCGACTGTGGCCGCGTCGAGCGAGTTTGCCCGCCGCGACCGGTCGATCGTCACGGTGACGACCTCTCGTGATCGTTCGACACGCACATCGCCGGTCTTCTTGGAATCATCGATCGCAACGTTCATCGAGCCACTCCTTCATTACTTCGTCGTTGTGTTCTCCCAGCATGGGAGGGGTTCGTAGTTCTGTTTCGTGACCTGTGATCGGCACCGGGAAGGTGATGGTGTCGGTCATGACTCCGTTGGGCAGACTGAGCGGCTTGACCAGTCCCATTGCCGCGACATGCGGATCGGCGAGGATTTCGGAGAAGGTGTTGATCGGTGCGCAAGGCACACCGGCTTCCTCGAAAGCGGCCAACCACACTGTTGCCGCTTTCTCCAAGAACCGGGTGGCGAGAACCTGGGCGAGGGTGTCCTGGTGGCGGGCCCGCAACTCCTGAGTTTGGAACCTTTCGTCATTCACAAGTTCGGGCAGGCCAACGACATCGCAGAATCGCTTCCACAAGTCGTGAGTTCCCGCTGCCACCACGAAACTCTTGTCCGAGGCCTGGAAAGCCCTATAGGGCGCGTTACGCGGATGGGCCGAGCCGAGGCGGCGCGGATCATTACCTGTGCCAAAATACTCGCTTGTCTGTAGCGCCGAGATCCCTAGGAGCGTGCCGAGCATGGAGCAGTCAATTCGCCCGCCTTTCCCGGTACGTGTCGCGCGATGCACGGTGGCTGCGATCGTGTATGCGGCGTAGAGGCCGGCAACGAAGTCGCCAACGGGTACTCCGCATTTGACCGGCTCACCGTGTTCATCGCCGGTGACGCTCATTAACCCGGAGATGGCTTGTACGGTGACGTCGAATGCGCCTCGCCGGGAATAAGGTCCGACCTGGCCGTACCCGGAGATTGAACAGTAGACAATCTTCGGGTTGGTGTCGGCAAGCACGTCGTAGCCTAGGCCGAGACGATCTAGTGTTCCAGCACGAAAATTTTCGACAACGACATCGGCCGTGCGGGCAAGTTCGAGAACCGAGGCTTTGTCATCGGGCGATTTCAGATCGAATGCGACGCTGCGCTTGTTGCGGTTGATGGAGGCGAAGTTGCCGCTGTAGCGGGACGGTCCCTCGGGTGCATCCATCAACGGGGGCCACTGGCGCATGCCATCGCCATCACCGGCGCGCTCGACTTTGACGACGTCCGCTCCCAAATCGGCGAGCAAAGATCCGGTGAACGGGCCGGCAGCTATCTGCCCGAATTCGAGCACGCGCAGCCCTGCCAAGGGGGCTTCGGTCGTGTTGGTGTGCATCACGCACCTGCCTTCCGCAATCCGGCCTCGACCATCAGGGGCATGACCTTCTCACCAAAGATCTTCAGATCGGGCAGATAGTCGTAGAAGTTGACCTGCATGCCATCGCAACCAGCGTCGTTCAGTTTCACGAACCACTCGACGATCTGCTCGGGGGTACCTACCAGGTGGACGTTGCCACCGACGACCCACTGTGCCCGACTGTGGCCACGCCAGGACGCGTTGTCCCCGCCCGTGAACCCGGCGACGAAATTGTCCGCGGCGATGGGGTCCTCGTTCTCGAGGATGGCGTGATACGCCGCCCACGCCTCCTTCTCGGTCTCGCGGCAAATGACGTGCGGATTGATTACAGTGCGAACGTCGCGACCGTGTGCCCGGGCAAGGTCCTTGATCTTCTTGTTGTGTGCGGGCAGTGTCTCGACGGCCCGGTTAGGATCCGCACCACCAGGGCTGGTGATGAAAATCAGATCTGAGTATCGTGCGGCGTATTCGAGACCAGCCGGTGAGGACGCGGCATTGACCATGACCGGGCGCCCGTGGACGGGCTTGGGCAAAATGTGCGCGTCCTGCATGGACCAGTGCTTGCCCTGCATCGTCACGTTGTCATCGCTCGCCCAGAGCGTTTCCATCATGTCGGTGAATTCGGCCGCCATGGAGTAGCGCAGTTCGTGTTCGATCGGGTCGAGCCCGAACATCCGGTACTCGCTGGGCTTGTAGCCGGTCACGACGTTAAGGCCCCAACGACCGCCGGAGATGTGGTCGATGCATGCGCCGTACTTCGCGAGATGGACCGGATGCCAACCGTAGAGAACATGCACGGTGCTGATCAGCATCAGCTTTGAGGTTTGGGCGGCGAGTGCGGCCGAGCTGATGAGCGGATCGAGCTCGTGCTCACGGAAGTTCGTGTCGCCGCCGTACCCGCCTTTGCCGAGCCACTGTCCAAGGCCGAAGGCGAGGTCGAAGCCGTACTTCTCCGCTTCGATCGCGCACTTGGCGTTGTACTCGTAGGTCCAGGTGGTGTCACGGGGCGCGGACGACGGGCTCCATGCGCCCTCCTGCAACGGCAGGAATAATCCCAGGATCAGCTTGTTTTCCATTGCTGCGGTCAGCGGCGAACTGGGCGCCAGCGCGGTTGCCGGGGTGAGTGACGTCGACATTGGTCAACCTTTTCTGCGTAGGGTGGTTAGGAAGCTGTCTGCCAGTCATGTACCGGCATCGGTGTGTCGTGCGTGTCTGTTGCGTCGTCAACGCTCGGCATGAAAAACAGTGCCAGGAAAGCGATTAGACACATTCCCATCAGATAGAGAGCGATTGGCAGCGTGGAATTGAAAGTGGCCATAAAGGCAGTGGCAATCAGTGCAGCTGGGCCTCCCGACGTGATCGAGGACAGCTGGTAGCTGAGCGAGGCGCCGCTGTAGCGAACTTCGGCTGGGAAGCTTTCAGCGATGAAGGAGCTCTGCGGTCCGTACTGCATGTCGTGGACGACAAGCGAGAGTACGATCCCCGCAACCATGAGTGCCGTGATACCGGAATTGAGCAACCCGAAGTATGGCAACGCGAAGAGGAACATCACGATGATGCCGATTTGCAGCATCCTCTTGCGACCGATTCGGTCGGACATCGATCCCCAGAACAATGTACTTCCCAGCGAGACCGCGGCGGCGAGCATCACCGCCAGCAGCATGGACGACCGTGTCTGTCCGAGCGAGGTGACGCCGTAGGTGAGCACGAAGGTTGTGAAGATGTAGAAGGACGCGTGCTGGCCCGCTCGCATCAGCGTCGCCTGCAGGACTCTGCGCCAGTGGTGGCGCAGCAGGTAAGCGACCGGTGCCTGGCGGATCGTGCCGTCTCGTTTGGCTTCCTCGAACGAGGACGTTTCCTTTACCCGCAACCGCAGGAACAGCGCGAGACCGGTCAGCAGGAAACTGAACAGGAACGGAATACGCCATCCGAACGATTCATATGATTCCTGGGGAATCATGCGGTTGGCGGCTTCGGTGACAATGGTTGCGGTGATCAGTCCAAGCGGGCTGCCGAATTGCGGGAGACTTCCCGTGAACCCCCGTTTCCCCTTGGCTGAGTTCCATTCGGTGGCCATCAGGACCGAGCCACCCCAATCACCACCGACGCCGATGCCCTGGACCACGCGCAGGGCCACCAGGATCACAGCGCCCCAGATCCCCACCATGTCGTAGGTTGGGGTCAATCCGACGAAGAACGTACCGAATCCCATGAGCAATGTTGTGACGATCAAGACTCCGCGGCGGCCGATGCTGTCACCGAAGTGCCCGAAGATCATCGCGCCCAGGGGGCGGGCCACGAATCCGGCGAAGAACGTACCGAGCGCTAAGAGCGTCCCGGCGTAGGGGCTGCTGGAGGGAAAGAAAAGGTGGTTGAAGACCAAGGCTGCGGACAGCCCGTAGACGTAGAAGTCGTACCATTCGATGGCACTGCCTGCGGTCGACGCTATCAGTGCGCGGCGAGCCATCTTTGAATCAGATTGGCTCTTGTTCTCATCGGTACTCGGCATCCGAGTTCTCCTGTTTGTGGACATTGATGGTGGGTGGTCAAGCCGCAAGCCGGCGGTGGCGACCGCGGAAGAAGACCAGCGGCTCGCCCGGCGCGTGCTCGGCGTCGAGGACGCGACCGATAAATAGGGTGTGGTCACCCGCGACCTGGACGGTTTCGACGGCGCACTCAAGCCAGCCCAGGGCACTGTTCAGGATCGGCGTGGCAGTCTTGCCCCGACGGTAGGAGATCTGATCGAACTTGTTCTCGGAGCGGCTGGCGAAGAGCGAGGACATTTCACTCCCCTCGGCGCTGTCCGGCAGGATATTGATCGCAAATGAGCCGGCTTGTTCGATGGCCGTTCGGGTGCGAGAAGTGTGTGCCAGAGAAATCAGCATGAGTGCCGGGTCGAGGCTAACGCTCAGAACCGCATTGGCAGCACACCCGTGCGCTTTCCCGTCGGTGGAACAGGTAATGATGGTGATGCCTGTAGCGAACGTGCCCGCGACGGCACGCAGCACGCTCTGCTCGATTGCGTCAGCCAATACCGTCGTCGTGCTGGCATCCTGGTGGAGCGACATTTGACTCCTCCTGTTCGGTTCGGATTAGGGTTGTGCCGGTCCGCACTAGGCGGAGAGGCCTTCAGGCGTGATCGTGATTACATAAGTTTCCCGCCGCGCCACCTCGGCGTCATCGGAGACATCACACCCTCGGGAGGGCGGTACTTGTGACAAAGTCACAACCCGATGCAGAAGACTTCGACCGCGTTGGTCGGTACGTCACGGAAACGATCTGTGCGGCGAATCCCGACTACGCCAACCTTCCCCCAGCAGTGATTGCGGATGTCGTGGAAACGAACGTCCAAAATGCGCGCATATACCTCCACGCCGTAGTCCACCAAAGCCGGCCGTCGAGCGAAGAGCTCGCCGCGTTGGCCGACGCCGCCCGTAGGAGGGTTCACCAAGGTGTGCCACTCGAGGGAATGCTTCGCGCCTACCGAATTGGTGCCCGCGCTATGTGGGAACAATTCAGCGTGAGCAGGTCGGATCTAGATCCTTACGTGCTCACCGACTACACACTTCGCTACATCGATTGGGTCAGCAGCGAGGCTGAGCGCGCCTATCTGACCGAACGCGACAATCTGCTCGACTCGAGGATTGAAGCAACGCGCTTGTTGCTCTCGCGCATTGTGGCGGACGACTTCGATACCACCGACGAGCGCCATGCCGCAGTCCGTTCTGTCGGGTTAGATCCCGAACAGCCGCATGTCGCAGTAGTAATTGGGCCGACTCGGCGGGCGAGCAGCACCCTGGACGAAATTCTTCTTGAGCTTCTCCAGGCGTTCCGGCGCCTCATCCCGGGCGCTACCTCGGCGCTGCTGCGGCGCGGCGTGATCATTCTTGTTCCGACCGCAGCAACCAGCGGAATCGAAGCACTGGTAAATCAGGCACTCCTTCAGTCGAAGGCTGGTTCAGACGACGTCAGCGCGGGGCTGAGTCGGCCCGCGCCCACAGCCGAAGGCCTAGCCGCGGCCGTCCGCGAAGCGGAGCGTGCCCGCGCTCTCGGCGAGATCCTCTTTCCCAAGGGCCAAGTGCATACGTACGAGGCGACGGGCTTCTTCGATCTATTTCGGCAAGGCCCACCAGTCGACACCTTCGTCGCGACCGTCCTCGGCGACCTGACCGGGACCGAGCGGACCAGCAAGATCGATCTGGTCCACACACTGTATGTGTACTTTACTCTCGGAATGAACAGGAGAGCAGCCGCAACCCAGCTCGGCATCCACCCGAACACTCTTGATTACCGGCTACGCCAAGCCGCCAAAACCTCAGGGATGGATCTGACTTCGCCGGAACGCTCTTTCCGCTTTCAACTCGCCGTTCGCCTGTTGCCGCTGTGCACGCAAACAGAGGAACTCGAAGTCAAAAGCGAGGTCACCCAGTTTCTCTTTGAATAAGCAACCGCCGTAACACTTCTCCGATCCGGTCCGATCGGATCGGGTCGGGTC